>CAZWDG010000059.1:0-8229 GCA_964633075.1 uncultured Candidatus Brevefilum sp. | reverse complement strand
TAAGATGAAGAATATTGACAATCTTTTTAACTCTGCCTATACTGGGAATATCGCTACATCTCATCAAAAGGAAACGCATATGAAAATCAAGTTGATCCAATTTTTATTGTGTGCCCTCCTCTCCGTTTTTCTGATTTCTACCTGTCAGGCTATCTCACCAGAAAACCCAAGACCATCTGCGACTTTAGACCAAAACCAAGGTCTGATCGTTCCCACACCAACGCCAACCCCCACCATAATCGTCCCTGATCTAAAGACCAAAGCACCCATCAAGGAACTCTCTGGCACGCTGGAAATTCGCTTTCCTGATCCCTGGGAGCGACCCGAGTTTTGCTCATCGGAAATCCCTTACAAATTGACATTAACCGGTACAACTTATCAATTGACAGGCGAAGGAAGTTTCTATTGCTATCAATTTATAACGTATGAACATGGGATTAAACACCACCTCATCCAGGATTATGCAATCTCCCTTTCCGGGAGTAAGCCAATAGAAATTGAGGGCATTCTGGAGGTCGCTCTCGTCTTCCAGGGAGAACAGGAAAATTATTTCACCGACATGCCTCCGGATGTCCCAGAGATTGTTACACCATCTAATCCTTTTCATGTGGAAATTAATAATCAACCAGTGAATATGAGATTCAGTTATGTTGAAGGGGCGTATTGTTTGTGGAATCAAAATGGGGTTTTTACCAGTCTGCCGGGAGAAGAACCACCCGTTGGCGAAAACGGATGGTTGTTTATTCTGCATCCAAAACAATAATAACAGAGGCTCTCCTTCTGCTTTTATCATCCACAACCTGTTGTTCACTCCTCACGTAAAAGAGACCCCGTTTGGCGCTTCCCTTATGACCTAAATAAATTTGCATTTACTGAAATCGATGATAAACACGATCTAAATAACATGATCGCATGGGTCTATAAACGTATTTGCTATATATTCGTGCTAAAACTATCTTATTTATCGTATTTATGTCATAATTATAGAATGTAAAAGCCTTTTTGATAATAAGATCAAAATAAAGGATCAAAAAAGGAAGAAAACACTCATTAATGAATCCAACTCCCATAAGTAGCGCACCCTTGCCTTGCTTTCCATCACGCTGATCCTTTCCATGTCCACCTGGTTTTCAGCCTCAGCGGTGCTGCCACAATTTAGAGAATTTTGGCACCTTTCCCCAGAAACCTCGGCATGGCTGACCATCGCCGTTCAAATTGGCTTTGTGGGTGGTGCTTTGGTTTCCAGCCTGGTTAATCTCTCCGACATCCTTCCAGCAAAATATATGATCCTCATCGGTTCGATCGGGAGTGCCTTGGCAAATGGATTTTTAAGCGTGGCTGATGGCGTCTCTCAGGGGATCGCATTAAGATTTGCCACTGGTTTCTTCTTGGCTGGCGTTTATCCACCCGCCTTCAAACTGCTTTCAACCTGGTTCCGCAAGGATCGTGGACGAGGACTAGGAATTCTTGCAGCAGCGCTTGTGCTGGGAAACGGCGTCCCCCATCTCGTCAATGCCTTGGGCGAGTTGGATTGGAAGGTCGTCATCTATGCCACCTCCGCCCTGACCTTGCTTGGTGGGTTGATCGTCACCTTCTTTGTTCAAGAAGGTCCCCACCCCTTCCCCACAGCCAAGTTCAACCCAAAGCAGATCAAACATACCTTCACAAATCACGGCGTGCGCCTGGCGACATTGGGTTATATCGGCCATATGTGGGAGCTATTCGCAGCCTATGCCTGGTTTTACATCTTCTTCAATCAAGTCCTGACCTCAAAAGGGATAACTGGAGGGAGTTTTGCTGCCCTTGTAACTTTTATGCTTTTTCTCGCTGGAAGCCTGGGAAGTTGGGTAGGCGGTTTTCTATCGGATCGCTGGGATCGGATCAAGACAACCATCTTGATGCTGGCAATCTCAGGCAGCTGTGCGATCATTATCGGTTTGCTTTTTAATGCACCAATCTGGCTGATTTTGCTCGTCAGCCTTATCTGGGGTATTTCCATCGTCGCGGATTCCGCCCAATTCTCAACGCTGGTCACGGAAATGGCGGATCAATCCTATGTTGGCACAACCTTAACATTGCAATTAGCCCTGGGTTTTTCCATCACCGTCCTGACTATCTGGCTGAACCCCTTACTCGTTGAAGCGATTGGATGGCGCTGGGCATTTGCTTTTTTGGCACCGGGTTCAGCTTTTGGAATACTGGTGATGTTACGTCTAAAGTCACTTCAACAGGCACAAACGAATGAGATGACGAGATCCGAATGATCTCATCCAGCATTGAGTAGGACATCACACCAGAGAGTTTCTATTTTTCTCTTATAGCGCTCGCTTTTCATTAATAACTGGACTTGATTTCAGAATTTTTCCTTGATGTCACAAATAAGGTGCCAGAAAGGGAGGATCTATTTGCTCCTTGAATATCTATTTGTTGTTCATCAGTCGTTAATCCTAAATTCAATACATGGCTTCTTTCTTGCAACATTTTTACAAAGCCGTTTACCGGCCATAAAGGAGATAGGATATGAAACCCCTGAGAAAAAATGTTGCCATCGCGATTGATGGCGGTGGGATTCGAGGATTAATCGTGACCCAGGCACTCTCTTTACTGGAAGATTATCTGGGCAAGTCGCTTTCAGATATCTGCCGACTTGCCGTGGGGACCTCGACCGGTTCGATCATCTCAGCCGGGATTGGCATTGGCCTGACCGCCCAGGAAATGACCCGGCTTTATCGATCATTAGGACAAACCATCTTCCCGAACACCTTGCGTAAATCCCTTTTCCCGCTAACCCACTTCCGTTACGCTGATGAACCTCTCACCGAAGCCCTCAAAGCACAATTTGGGGAGCTGACAATGGGAGATTTCTGGTACAAGCCCCAGCCAATCGATGTTGTGATCACCGCTTATGACCTGGTCGAGAATCGCACCCGCTTCATCAAGCCCTGGAAGGAGGAATATCAAGATTGGCTGATCGCCAAAGCTGTGCAATCTTCCTGTACCGTCCCGACTTATTTCCCCATCGTTGAGGACCGCTTGATCGACGGGGGCGTTGGTTCCTATGGCAACCCATGTTATCTTGCTGCTTATGAAGCTAAAGAATGTTTAGGCTGGGACCCTAAGGAAACCACGCTGATCAGTATCGGCACCGGTCGATCGCCATACACCTTTGACACAGAAAAAGCCTCTCAGCTTTGGGCTTGGGATTGGATTGGGAAGGCTCTTGGCGTTTTCCAGCAATCTGCCTATGACCAGCAGGTACATTTAGTTGAGACCTATTTCAAAAAATTGGATTTTCGCCGCTTCCAAATCAATATGCGTGAGCCGATTGAAATGGACGATGTGCACCAGATAGATCGCTTGGTTGCTTATGGGGCACGCCTTGGCAGGATGATCTTGAATGATAAATTGGATCGGGCACAGGGAATCCTTATCAAACAGCCCGAAACCAAAATGGTTGAATAGCATCAAGAAAAAATCGTTGCCTACCTCATGTAGGACCTTGTAAAGCAACTTTTTCTCCCCAGATCAATAAATTAATCCGTATGGACCGATTGACGCGTCTGTCTCCAAAAAGTTTATACTTCCTCTTCAAATCTTCTTCATGAAATATTCACAGGTGTAATGGATAATCATCATTAATCTTGAGCAACTAATTAATCCACGCCGCTCACAGAGACAAGGAGATCATCATGAATAGGAAGAAAAATTACACTCAAATCATCTACACGGTTATGCTATTAACCATTTTTTCTCTTACAGCCTGTACATCTAACCTGCCGATCTTGCCAAAAGAACAGGCACCAGCAGAGGAAAAAGAAAAAATTGTCGAAAATTCAGAATTGGAACCTATGGAAGACACGATCGTTTCTCAAGATGAGACAATATCACCAGCAATCGAAACCGAATCTTCATCAAATAACACCAGCGGATTAACAGATTCCGAGTTCGATAGCCTGATTTTCATGCGAGAAGAGGAAAAATTGGCGCATGACGTTTACCTGGCGCTTTACGACTTATGGGGACTGCCGCTTTTCCAAAATATTGCGGGCAGCGAACAAACCCACACCGATGCTGTAAAAAACTTGTTGGATAATTATGATATCCCTGATCCAGCAGATACATCGCCGGCTGGCATCTTCGTCAACGCAGATTTACAGGCACTTTATAATGAATTAACCCAATATGGCGCAGAATCCCTGACAAACGCACTCAAAGTTGGTGCAGCGATCGAAGAAATCGACATTTTAGATCTTCAAGAAGCCCTTGAATTCACTCAGAATGCATCCATCCGCAGGGTTTATGAAAACTTATTGCGGGGTTCTGAAAACCACCTCAGGGCGTTCACAGCAACATTAGAGCGCCAATTAGGTGAGGTCTACGAGCCACAATATATGAGCGAAGCAGCGTACAATTCTATTGTAAGGGGCGGAAACGAACAAGGGTCTCGGGGCAGAGGTCGTCGACCTTAATCCCCTTATATAAACTTCCATTGAAATAAGTGCACCCCCCCAGAACTATGGGGGGGTTTTCTAGTTAAGTACTTTTTTCTCTTGACAATCCATCTATTAGGATATATATTTAAGCCCGTTTAACTATTAAGCGAGGTAAATCATGTCCAGTGAAAGCCAGTTCCTTTCAACCCTGCGTGAGTGGATTGAAACTTCAACCCATCGCTCCATGCACGCTTTTATCCGTCATGCTCGCGAAAGTGATCTCTCACTTTCTCAGGTCAATACCCTCTTTCGGCTTTATCACCATGGTCCCAACCCAATTAATGACCTTGCAGATCACCTGGGCATTACCATGGCCGCAGTCAGTCAATTGCTCAACCAACTGATCGATAAAGATTATATCCTTCGATCCACCAGTCCTTCCGACCGACGAGTGAAACTGATCGCATTAACCGATAAAGGCTCGCTGGCTGTTAAAGAAAGCATCAAGGCAAGGCACGCCTGGGTGGAAGATCTGGCACAATTATTCACGTCATCAGAAAAAGAGCAGATTCTCCCTTTTTTGGAACTATTAAATGATCGTACCAGACAACTACCATCCAAAATCAGTGCAAAGTGCATCCACAAAGACACCAAGTCACCAAATTGATAACAAAATTGAAAACACCTAAAAAATGAATGACGTTTTATTTACAGTTTTTTCTTAAATCTAATGATTACTTTATACGAATAGATCGATAAAGGACAAAGTCACCTATGCTGCGATTGATCAAATATGTCAAACCCTACATCCCCCTTGTTTTAACAGCGATTGTACTGCTTTTCTTACTGGTAAACGCTGACCTGTCTTTACCGGATTACCTGTCACAAATTGTCAATGTCGGCATTCAACAGAACGGCATCGAATCCGTCGTTCCCAAGGCGATTCGGAAAAGCGAGCTGGACAAGATTGTCCTGTTCTTCGATGAACAAGAGCAATCCTTTGTGTATCATGCCTACAGACTGGTTGACCAAAACGCGCCAGATTTCATAGAACTACTGGTTACCTACCCTGCCCTGTCTGATGAGCCTGTGTATATTCTAAATGAGCTCACAAAATCTGAATTAGCAGGTCTTGAACCAATCCTCTCAAAGGGATTGGTGATTCTCCACAGCATCAACCAGATGATCGAAAACCCTGAACGGGCTGACGAAATGCTGGGAGAGATGCCTTTTGACCTGACTCAACTACCCCTTGGTGCTGATCCATTCATCTTGCTCCAGAATATGCCCTCCTCCCAAAGAGAACAAATCTTAGGTCAGGTAGCTCAGAAATTCAGTGAGATGGAAACGACACTTCTCAACCAGATCTCAAAACAAGCCATCAAGGTTGAATACCAGGCTCTAGGCGTGGACTTGGGGAAAATCCAGACGAATTTCATCCTGCGGACCGGGGGGATCATGGTCTTGATAACCTTCCTGGCAGGGATCATGAACATCACTGTCAGTTTCCTGGCCTCACGCACCTCTGCTGGTGTGGCACGTGATATCCGTAAGGATGTCTTCGCCAAGGTCGAATCCTTTTCCAGCCAGGAATTCAACAATTTTTCCACAGCCTCTTTGATAACCCGTGCCACAAATGATGTGACCCAAATTCAACAAGTGGTCTTTATGATTATTCGCATGGCCTTTTTTGCGCCCCTGATGGGTATCGGCAGCGTCATCCGCGCAGTTGATAAGAGTCCCAATATGTGGTGGATCATCGCCCTGGCGGTGCTCCTTCTACTCATTTTGATCACAATGATCACGATCGTTGCCACACCAAAGTTTAAAATCATCCAGAAATTAATCGATCGGCTCAACCTGGTCACACGGGAAAATCTCTCTGGGATGATGGTCATCCGGGCTTTCAACAAGCAAGATTTTGAAGAAAAGCGTTTTGATGGGGCTAACCGCGATCTGGCTGATGTCGGGCTGTTTATCAACAGGATCATGGCTACAATGATGCCTCTGATGTCCTTGATCATGAATGGCCTTCAAATTTTGATCATTTGGGTTGGTGCCCGTCAAATTGCCCAATCCACCCTCCAGGTTGGAGATATGATGGCTTTTCTCCAATACGCCATGCACATTATGTTTTCCTTCCTGCATGTCTCAATGCTGTTTATCTTCCTGCCGCGTTCCTTTGTTTCAGGCGATCGCATCATGGAAGTTCTGGAATCCAAAAATGTCATCAATGATCCAGAAGATCCCCAATCCTTTAAAGAGCCCTTTAAAGGCAAGATCGAATTCAGAAATGTCTTTTTTCGTTATCCTGATGCTGAAGAATGCGTGCTAAAAGATATTTCATTTACATCCTTGCCAGGTGAAATGACGGCGTTTATCGGTTCAACAGGATCGGGGAAATCGACGGTGATCAACCTCATCCCCCGCTTTTTCGATGTCATCCAGGGTTCTGTCCTGGTTGATGACATCGATGTTCGGGATGTCAGACAGAAGGACCTGCGGGACAAAATTGGCTATACCCCCCAAAGAGGCGTCTTGTTTACAGGCACAGTGGAGTCAAATCTGCGGTTTGCCGATAAGAAAGCCCCAAAGGATACCTTGCATGAATCTTTGGAGATCGCCCAGGCAACCGATTTTGTATTTGCCAATCCTGAAGGGCTGCAGGCTGAAATCGCGCAGGGGGGTTCCAATGTGTCCGGCGGTCAAAAACAACGTCTGAGCATCGCTCGTTCCCTGGTGAAAAAGCCACCCATCTTTATTTTTGACGACAGCTTTTCAGCACTGGATTTTAAAACTGACGCCGCGCTCCGCAGAGCCCTAAGGGAAAAATCTGGAGGTAGCACCGTTCTTATCGTCACCCAGCGCGTGGCAACTGTTAAAAATGCTGACCAGATCATCGTCTTAGATAATGGAGAAATCGTTGGTAAAGGAACCCATCATGAGCTGATGAAAACCTGCCAAACCTATCAAGAAATTGCCACATCTCAGTTGAGTATGGAGGAACTGGCATGAGCGACAATCAAAATAGATCGAATTCACAAGCGCCAAAACCAGAAACCAGGCCACCCGTTCGGGTGGGCGGGGGCGGCCCCATGAGAATGATGCCGGGTGAAAAAGCCGGCGATTTCAAGGGCACCATGAAACAACTGATTGGATTCCTGGGAAAATACAATTGGTTGATCCTGATCGTCTTGTTCCTTGCTGCAACCTCAACTGTGTTTACCATCTTTGGACCAAAAATCCTGGGTCAGGCCACGACTTTGATTTACGAAGGTGTCATTGATAATATCTCTGGGACAGGGACAGGTTTTGACTTTTCCGCCATCGCGGCGATCCTATTACAGGTCCTGACTCTTTACGTCATTTCAGCTTTTCTCGGTTTTCTCCAGGGATTCATCATGTCCGGGGTCTCCATGGATATTACCTATCGACTAAGGCAGGAGATTGCTGCTAAGATCAACCGACTGCCGCTTCAATACTTCGATAAGATCAGCCAGGGTGAGGTGCTCTCAAGAGTCACAAACGATGTGGATGCGGTCAGCCAGACCCTCAACCAGAGCATGTCTCAGATCATTACTGCCACCACAACTGTTGTCGGCATCCTGATCATGATGTTAACCATCAGCTGGACGATGACCATAATCGCTTTGCTGACCGTACCCCTTTCATTGGTCGCGATCAGACTGATTGTGCGCACCTCACAAAAATACTTCAGGCAACAACAGGAATATTTGGGACACGTTAATGGGCATGTGGAGGAAATGTTTGGCAGCCATGTGGTCGTGAAAGCTGT
>CAZWDG010000058.1:0-8233 GCA_964633075.1 uncultured Candidatus Brevefilum sp. | reverse complement strand
TTCATTGATCATTAATCATACCTTTGATTTTCATTTTCTCCCAGACGTAGCTACTCAGCCTGCATTAGAACTGGGGGGTGTGGTTTGGCGGCTTCGCCGCCAAACCACACCCCCCAATCTTCAGCAGCAGGATTGCCTGAGTAGTAACTCCCAGACAAGTTAGCGGATTCGGGTTATTATAAGAAAAAACTCACCGATTTCCAGGTGAGCTCAGCCGATCATCCAAATGCCGAAGGTGGGAATCGAACCCACATGCCCGAAGGCACACGATTTTGAGTCGTGCGCGTCTGCCTATTCCGCCACTTCGGCAATCGATTGATACTATTTTAACCTTTCGTTGGGGTTAGGTCAAGCTCAGATTGCGCGGCGAGCGGGAGAAATCTCTCAGAATTGAACTGTTGACGCTTAAATTCCCAACTTAAAAATTGACTTTACCGCATCATCGGAGGAATAAAGTCAACACCAACCCCGCCAGAAATCCGCCAACATGCGCCATGTAAGCAATACCGCCTGTTTGCATGGTGCTGGCTAAGGATCCAATCCCACTCATTAATTGGAGGATAAACCATAATCCAATTACGATCAGCGCTGGCAGATGGATGACCCAAAGCCCCATTAACACCCGCACTCGTTTTACAGGATAAAGTAAAAGATAAGCTGCTAAGACGCCAGCAATTGCACCAGAAGCGCCAACAAGCGGGATGTTTGATGCGGGGGCAAAAGCTGCCTGAACCATCGTGGCAGCCACCCCGCTGAGAACATAAAAGAACGCAAATTTCAGATGCCCAAAACGATCTTCCACATTATCGCCGAAAATCCACAGGTAGAGCATATTACTGAGCAGATGGAGCCATCCAGCATGCATGAACATCGCGGTAAAGATGGTTAGGATATTCCCCAAAGGGTTAGCAAAAAATCGGCCGGGGATAAAAGCCCATTTCTCAATAAAGGCATCCCCACATAATATTTCAAGCAAAAAAACTAAGATATTCACGATAATCAATAGAAAGGTGACCAGCGGGGTGGTCTTACGATAGGTATTATCATCGCCAATCGGTAACATCGGGTCAATCTCCTTTTATCCTGATGAGATAGGTAAAGTCTCACGAATCAGGCTTGGTCGGAATGAGAAGGATGGCTGTAACAAGGCTCATTACAGCTCAACATCATCAGGATGTGGGTTAATCATATCAGAAAATGATCAGAATGATTTATATAGCTTTTTCTCCATCAGTCACATACCGGGTCAGCTCAGCCACGCTCAGATTCTTAATCCCCAGCTTATCTAAGGTGCGCCCCTTTCGCCAATAATCCGTGCTGTGCAGGATACAACCCAAACGGATGATGGCGTTGATCCCATTGACGGAAACCCCATACCGTTCACCCAGGGCTGCAATCGGCACCAGGCTCATCGGCACATCTTCAGAAATATATCGATGCCTTAAAGTGCTGGGTGCATTGATACCATAATAACCCGTTTGGTTCTGAATTGCCTCATAAAGCGTATCCCCCCATACGTTATAAGCCAGCTGAAGCCACTCAATCCCTGTGCGGGCGCGAATTCCCAGTGAAGATGCGATCGTCACCCGCTCACGGTCAATAACTTCGAGCACTCTGGCGACTGAGGGCGTTACGCCATCGACGTAAAACTGGAAATCGCCATGGGTAGATTCAATTCGACCTGCATTCAAGATGGTGAGCGCAGGATGGAAAACCGCCCCCATATTATTTAACCCGGTGTGTAAAACATTGATCCCATCAATAAACTGGGGATAGACATGGTGGATCGCTTCCAGGACCCGTGGCGTATCTTTGCTGGGCAATGCCGCTAAAGGAACCGCTTCCTTGATCCGAAAGATTCGAGCCTGACTGGGTCCCTCCGCTCGGCTGGCGTAAATAAAAGTCTCCGCTTCTGCAAGAATAATATCTGCTTGGCATCCTTCCCTTCTTAGGACCTCATTAAATTCAATCGATCCACAAGTGCGACCGGGGTGCAATACAATGATTTGACCATCTTGCAGGTAAGGCGCTAATCTTTGAGCGATATCAGCATGACCAGAGGAAGGCACAACCACCATGATGACTTCAGCATCAGCAATCGCTTCCTGGATGTTTTCGGTGGCTTTCTTAATCTCGCCAAACCCGCGCGGTCCGCCAGGTGGGCTATCCAGGTCAATTCCACCGCGTTTGGCGATCACCTCAATATGGGAAAACGTCCGATTGTAGAGCGTTACCTCCTGGCCCATAATCGCTAAATGTGCCGACATCGCCTTGCCCCCGTTTCCAGCCCCAATAACAGTAAAACGCGTTTTTTTCATGATGACTCCTTTAATAAATGATGAAGACGAGCGGACTCTGAAAGGGAGGCCCCTCTGGAGTCCGTGGTAACACAAGCACCCTTTACAATGCGCGTTTGAATGGTGCCACGCGCGAAGGGATTGTTTTTGAGATGTGGCGCGTCTAAGATCCCATAACTTACAGCCTTGGTTAAAGTCGCGGGATCAATTAAGGGATCTGGGATATTCTCTGGGACCAGGTTCCGGATGGCGATTAGCGTGATTTCTGCCTCATGGGTGAGGTGTGCGACTTGTGCCTGGATGGCTGGATCCTGGGTCATGTCCGGTTGCCCCTGGAGCGCATTTTTGATGACCTGCTGTGCCATCCTGCAAGCCCGGATGATATCCTCTGCGGTGGCGGCATGATGCGCCTCGGTATGCCCAACAATATGAAGGATATGGGGTTTCAGTGCCATTTGCAGGTAAATGCTCGCTGCCAGATGCGCTCTGGCAGCATCATCCTCTAAAGGATAGCTCAATAAACCCGTCCGGGTCTGACGCCAGATATGAAAGTGATCATCTTCCAGAGGCTTGATCATCGCCTCACAAGCCAGCATTTTTGCCAGGTCCATGGCATCCGAAGTGCCAGGTGGGCTATTGAACATCATTTGTGCGATGTAATCCTTAACCCCAAAGGCTTTGGCGTTATAAGCTGAAAGATACGCTGAAACCACATAGACCACATCCGGGGCATCGCGCATGCCCCAATGATGGGGCTCATTCAGCTCAACAGGGATTCCACGTTCACCATACCAGGCCATGACCTGCTGATGTTTGAAGATACTTTCCTCCAAACCCCAGGGGCCCCGACCGTCCATCCGGTTAAACCAAAAAATTGGGATCGCACACCAGGCAATATTGATCGTCTCCAAGTACATTTCAGCCAGCTTCAGAAAATCATCTGTGCCAGAATAGGAGCGCAAGAGGGGGTAATTTCCTCTTCGACTGGCTCGATAGAAGGCGCGATAGTCCTCTGGAGTCCTGACAGGGACCCCGCCTGCGCCCTTTTGCCGCGAATTTTGCCGTTCCGGATGGAAAAAGTTTGCCTGTGCATCCTGGTCAATGCCCAATGAGATCACGTCGAGAACTTTCGCCTCTGCAATTTGCCGAATTCCCGCCAGGGTGGCATCCATGGTCGGTTGGCCATAGTGATGACGCAACAAGGGATAAGGCTGTTTCCACCGAATTCGCTCGATGGTTGTTTGAGGGATATCCTCCTCAGACAAGGTTCCTGGCTTCTGCCCACGCAAATAGGACAAGATCTCATCCGCCGTTTCACTCCCGTCAAATGTCGCCTCAAAGAAGCCAATGGCTTTTGCTCTTTCCGCCACAGGCGATGTACCACCAAAAATAAAACGGACACCCTGTTGTCGTAACTCGTCCGCTGCTTCTGCAAACTCACCCAAAAGCCGTTCACCGGTTTCGGGTGTCAGCCGATAAGAAACCCCAACCACGTCCGCATTCTCTTTTCGTGCAGCATTCAACAGCATCTCGATCGAAACCGCCGGTCCCAGGAACACCGTTCGCCAGCCAACCTGTTCTGCTAAACGGAGAAAATTAATGACACCAGCCACATGAACACATTCACCTAAAGCGCCTGCTACAACCGTCTTCATATTACACTTCCCAAGGTCTTCGTCGTGGGCATCCTGCCAACGTTCCATCATCGAGATCTCCCTACCCCCGGCGCAACTCGCTCGAGACCTCACAAGATTATTATACGTGATATTTTAGTTACTACTCAGGCAATCCTGCTGCTGAAGAGTATGAGGTGTGATTTGGCGGCTTCGCCGCCAAATCACACCTCACAATTCCAATGCAGGCTAAGTCGTTACATATTTTAGTATAAATGGATAAAACTCATCAGTCACATCCATTTACGTCTAAACAAGGCCGTCTTCCGATCGATTATGCTGTCCAAAGCAGGACAATCCCCCTGATCTAGGTTCGATCACTCTTGATTACATCCCATCACCCGGCACAGAATAGGACTGCTCCGAACTTCGCAGCAAGCGCGGATTGACCCGCCCCATCCACTTCTCGGGCAAATACAACTTCTGGAAGCCACCATACACTTCGTACAGCTCATGCGCATCCCGCGTCGCTAACATCGTCCAGCGCACGCCCTCCTCGTCAAGAACCTGCAAAATGACCTCCGTCAGCCATTTACCCAAACCTTGACCCTGATAATCTTCAATGATGAAGACGTCGCAAAGATAGGCAAAGATGGTGTAATCCGTTACCACCCGTGCAAATCCAATCTGACGGTCACCGTCAAAGACACCAAAACACAGGGAGTTCCGGATGGTTTTTTCCGTCATTGATCGTGTTCGACCTGTTGTCCAATAGGCTTCTTCAGTCAAATAGCGATGAATGACATCAATTTGTAGTTTTTCCTGGTCTGTGCTGATGGTATAAGCACCTCTTCTAACTTCCATAACACTTTCTCCTATTCATATCATAACATGTCATTCAGACTCTGGCTTCAGCCGGGTCATCCAAAATTCGGGTTTTTCAAAGTGCTCGAATCCGCCATAGGTGGCATACAAAGACTGTGCTGTTCGTGTCGCTAAAACCATACGCCTGATCCTGTGCGCGTCCGCATAACGACATATCGCATCAACCAGCCATTTGCCTAAGCCCTGACCGCGATGAGCATCCTCGACATACACATCACACAACCAGGCAAAGGTCGCCTCATCCGTCACCAAACGCGCAAAGGCTACCTGGACGCCCTTTTTATAGATCCCAAAGCAGATGGAATGCTGAATAGATCGCTCAATCACATCGATCGGTCGATCTTTTGCCCAGTAGGATCGTTCCGCCAAAAAATCCTCGATGATATCAAGCTGCAGACGGTCTTTATCGGTACTGAGCAAAAAATCGCCGCGTTGTTCTTCCACAAACTCACCTTCAGGCTGATAGGGTCGATCAAGATCAAAATCCACTGGGAGTGTGGAGATTTGATCCCGGATACGCTTACCGTTTAGATAACTAAAATGATAATGCTGCGGATCCTCACCTGCCAGGATCTTTGGTAAAAATACGTGGATATTATCGACGACTTCCGGCGCTGAACACGCCCATTTGCGTGATTTCCAGGCCAGGGTGCCTTCGTGGTTGGTGACAAAGTCCCGGTGAGGCACTTCTGCTGTGAAGATGGCAATGCCTCCTGGCGGGATTTCAAATCCATCCCAGGTCAGCAACCCCGCAAATTTGGGAGCCGTGAGAATGTAACCGGTCTCCTCCAACACTTCACGGATCACCGCCTGGCGCGGAGTCTCACCCGGGTTAATATGTCCCCCCACACCATTCCAGAGACCTTGATTGGGGGGAAAACGCCGGTGCAGCATCAAGATATCCTGTTCATACAACAAGAAACAAAGCGTGAAACCAAGCGTAGGGATCATAATAATGCCTCTTGCAGTTCTGGAATTTGGGTCGCGGTAATCGCTAGCTCCCGCATCCCATGCCAGGAAGTGAACGCCTCTAAAGTGGATTTTAGCGAGGTGACCAGGTCTTCATCAATGTAAACATCTGGTTCCAGGTAAAGGTTTTTGATTTCCATCCTTTTTTCTTTGCGATGGGCTTTGGGATCCAAACGCCCCACCAGGCAACCTTTGTGTAGAATGGGTAAGCAAAAATAACCATACTGACGTTCTTTGACCGGGGTATAAGCTTCCATCCTGTAATCAAAATTGAAGGCTGTCAGTGCTCGCCCTCGATCAGAGACCAGGGGGTCAAAAGGAGAGAGAAATGTTGTATGGCTGGGGATCAAATCCCCTGCAGCACTTGCTTCTACCAACCCCCATTGATCTGGGTGGACATATCCGGGTCGATCCCAATTTTCAACCTGAACTTGAATAAGCTGCCCTGTAGCCACAAAACTCGCCAAGATGTCGGTCAAACCCGTTTTAAGGAAGTAATAATACGGTGCGAACCAATCTTCGTGTGCCACGCCCAGGGCATAAACGGTTTTAAGTAACAACGCATCACGAACTGCATCGCCATCCAGGGCCTTGGCATCATCCCAATCCGGCAAGACACGCTCTCGCAGGTCAAAATAACGCCGAAAATTGTCCCGATAGGGCACCATCAGTTCACCGGTGGAGAACATCCGCTGAAGCGCCAGTTTTTCATACTTGACATCCCCCCATCCCGTTGAGATAGTCTTAGAATCAAAATCAGCGGAGGAAACCGGACCTTTTTCCAAAATAACTGATTGGACTTGATCAATCATCTCGGGGTGAGCCTCTGCCCAATTTTTCCAGTCGTTTCCTGTTCGCTCATCATAAAGCATTCGTCCTCGAAAGATGGGGTAATCTTCAATCGGGAGATAACATAAGGAGTGTGCATAATACTCAAAGAGTTGTCCTTCCCGATGAACCTCATCCAGCCAACTTGGATCATAATGGCCTAAACGACTCCACAAAACCAGATATTGACTTCGGCGCACTGCTTGGATGGTGTCAATCTGCAGGTAGCCCATGCGTCGGATGGCGGCCAGGAGGTCATCCCTGGTTGGGGATGCTTTCGGCGGGATGAGCAAGCCCTGTGCTGTCAGCATGGCCATGCGCACTACTTCCTGGGTCAAGATCTTCAAAGCCGTTCTCCCTGACCAAATTCGCTGTGGTTGGCAGCAGCCAAGAGGGCTTCACCCAATTCCCGGGCTTCACCTGGGGTCAGATAGATATGGGTTTCACCAGCAATCAGGAGCCGTTCAGTGGGTGGACAACTTTCAATAATTGAGATGCAGATATTGTCTTCCAGGTCTTGATCTTCACGTTCGTAGAAGATCTCAATCTGCAAGGTGTCTTCTAATAAGTGAACCGTCATCGCTCAACATCTCCATTTATAGGGGATAAAGGATTTTGACCTCTCAAATCATATCATTAATCTTACACCTTTTACCAGTAAAAACATGTAAAGCAACTTTAAATTATTGAATTTTATATCTGTAGAGTGGGGGTCATCCTGTCCCTTCAGCGCACTCATTGTACGAATTTCTGAATCTGATAGTTTCTGAGAGTCTCTGTTCGGTAAACTTAGCCTTGAAAATTTAGGAAAAGTGTGCACGAAAAGGAGATTGTTTTATGGAAGTTCCACGCCATTGGCGATTGAGAAAACAACGTTACGCATTAGTGGGCGAAATTTGCCCTCATTGTGATGCCAAAATCTTCCCACCACGCGATGTTTGCCCCGAGTGCGGTGGGGAAGCGAAAACTGCTTTTGTTTTCAGCGGGAAAGGTGAGATTTATTCCTTTACGAAAATGAGCAATGCCCCCGCTGGCTTTGAAGAACAATCCCCCTATACAGTTGCCTTGATCAAATTAGCAGAAGGCCCGATTGTCACCGCTCAATTGACGGATTTGGGCGAGGAGCAAGTCGAGATCGGCATGCAGGTTGAAATGGTTACACGAAAATTGCGCTCCGATGGAGATGAGCGTGGTATATTGCTCTACGGATATAAATTCCGGCCAGCAATGGCGGGATAAAGAACTTTCAAGCAAGCATAAACGCCCTTTATCAAGGGCGTTTTTTTGTGGCATAATGAGAAAACCTATGGCAATGACAAAATCCCGTACCAAACAAGAAATGATGAACCTGATATTGTCCACTGCCCAGGAGGATGATCGCATTCGTGCCGTGATCATGGAGGGCTCACGAACCAACTCGAACGTCACACCAGACTGCTTGCAAGATTTTGATATCGTCTATATTGTCACCGAGATGACCTCCTTTCTTGAAGATCCCACCTGGATTGATCGATTTGGTGAACGCATTATCTTGCAAACACCGGAGGCGATGAGTGGTGAACCCTCCAGGGAAGATGGCGGCTTCTCTTACTTGATGCAGTTTACCGATGGCAACCGCATAGACTTGATGCTTATCTCTAT
>CAZWDG010000057.1:0-8265 GCA_964633075.1 uncultured Candidatus Brevefilum sp. | reverse complement strand
GTGAACAATTTCACTGACACCTAACCCTAAATCCCTTCCCTGAAGGGAAGGGACTTTAACTACCCTCCCTTCAGGGAGGGGGCAGGGGGTGGGTTGAATTGAGTTGTGTGCGCTTACTGGCGGATTAAGAATGAAGAACAGTGTGGTACGCTGCTTCAGATGAAGTCTCTACGCGTGATGAAAAATTATTTTAAAATGAGAAAGATGGGGAAATTATTATTCTCTGGGGCTGATTTTGATGATTTCGTCCCCGGCCAATAAGCCCTTCAATGGCTGGGCTGGCAGGGCTAAAACTCGGCTGTTGGCGAAATATTCGAAGTCGAAGCCAGTCTGATCGCCCGCTTTCTTGCCAGGAATGGGCATCAGACGGGCGGTGAGGGGTTTATCCAGGCGCAAAGCCAAGGCAGCTACATCCAGCAGGAGGGCGTCAATCTGCTCTACCGTCGCATCACCGGGGAGGGGGAGGGTGTCAAGCCCGGTACCGCAGACTGCACTGTAGAGCAGCAAATCGGTGATGCCAAGCACCCCATCCATGCCGCGTTGCGCCAGGGTCGCATCTTCCAGGAAAGGCAGCATCAAGCCGTTGAATCCGGTTCGAGTGAAATGCGCACGATCGAGGGCGTCCATCAGGAAGGCGGCGGCTGCTAAACTGCCAGAGAGTCCTAAGGCGGGTAGGCCTAATCGTTCCAGGGCATACCCGATGGAGCGCTCCTGTGTAGGGTAAGGCGCCAGCGAGAAATCGAGGCCTTTGAATTCCAATTGATACATGCTGGCAAGGTTATGACAGGTTTCTTCAAGCGCTCTTGCGTGAGACTCAAGCGATGCCACCAGGTTTTTGCGCGCTTCTGAGAGCGAATGTGCTTGGGAAAAGGCGGTCACAGCTAGGTCAGCTGCTTCCAAGGCCAGGGCGAAAGCCGGCGCCTTTCCCTGATGGTAGGCTGCCGGGAAAAAGGGTCCCCACGGCCGGACGTTGGCCAGGGCGGTAAACCGCAGGTTGGCAAAGCCGTTTTCAAGTGGCGCGACCTGGTGGATCACCTCCGCACAGGCACGCACTGCAGGCAGGCTGACCTCGCCTGCAGGTGTGGTCAGATGACCGCTGAAGAATAAATTCCCTGATCCTCCCAGCATTTTCGGGATGGCGTGATAGGTATCCAGTTGATCCGGGAGGGCAGGACCCAGGGAGACATATTCAAAGCCTTCGCTGTGTGCCAGGATTTCCATCTGGGAAGCCGCTTTCGCATAGTCTTGCTGATCGATAAAGGTTGAGAAGGGCGGCGTCGCCATCCGCACTGTCTGCACGGGATAACCCTTTTGGATGAAGACTTCTTTGGCATGTCGGGTAAAAATACCGGCTTTTTGCAGCAAGAGCTCGCTGATCGGCCAGCGGGGATGGATGAAATAGGTGATGGAGCGAATATTCATCGTGATTCCTTTGGGTTGTGAAATCTCTGGCGCAAGACCTCTGCGATTAGGATCGCCCCGGCGACGGCTGCATTGAGCGATTCAGCCCGTCCACGCATGGGAATGGTAATCTTATGGGTGGCGAGTTTCTTACCTTCTGGGCTGACCCCGAAGGCTTCCCCGCCAATCAGCAAGGCGCAGGGCTGTTGTAGATTTGCCTCCCAGAGAGGGAGGCCTTCAGAAGATGCCGCCAGGAAGACCGGCAAATCCTTGAGCAGGGATGGGACTTCTTCCCAGGACTTTTCCAAGATCGGTAAATGAAAATGTGCCCCCATGCCTGCACGGATGACTTTAGGCGCAAAGGGGTCCACCGTCCCAGGGGTCACCAAGACCAACTCTGCCCCAGCGGCTTCCGCTGTCCGGAGCAAGGTGCCCAAATTGCCAGGGTCGCGGATCTGGTCGGCAATCACCACAAAGGTGAGGGCGGGGGGCAGGGGTAAGGCATGTCTTTCCACAACGGCAAGGATGCCCTGCGGAGTCTCCAGATCACTGATTTCAGCCATCAGCCCAGGGGGGATTTCAGTGATCTCGATGTTTCCGCGGTCAGCCAGCTGTGCCAGGAGTTTAGCTCCGCGTGCCGAAAGGGTCTCATCATAGAGCACGATTTCCATCGGCCAGTGGGACTCTGCCGCTTCTTCCAGCAACCGCACACCTTCTATGACGAAAGCCATCTCAGATTGACGGGTTTTGTTGCGGGTTTGCAGACCACGAATACGTTGGAATTTCTTATTGCTGGAGGAGGTAATTAATTCAGGCAAGCGCTTTTCTTTTCATCGTTGGTGGATTAAATTCCTGATGATCCCTATTGTAACAAGAATTATCTCGATTCCGGGTGAAGAATTTCCCGATTCAACATCCATTTTACCCAGGGTTTAGATTATCAAGGGGGTTTCTTTTTCTCCCGGTCGGAAGTAAATCCAGGTGAGGAAAATCGCCAGGGCATATAGGATGCCGGTTGTAATGAACAGGGGCGGAAAGCCAAAGCGGGTTTGCACCAACCCTGAGATGAAAAGGCCAAAGGCCTGACCTGTTTGCCAGCCCATGGCTCGCACGCTGGCAATGGCTGCTTGTTCTTCTGGTGAACTGATCAGCATGGCATAATTTTCCAAGAGGGGCGAGGACATTTGCATCAGGACGTTTCGCATCAAGAAGCTGATCGCCGCGAGCCACAGGGTGGGGGAGAATCCTAATGTAAACAGGAAGACCACACTGACCGCCTGGGTCGTCACGGTGGGAATAATCCGACTGCGGGTGAGTCTGACCAACCAGGGTGAGATAAGGGAGCCCAGGAAAACCAACATGGAGGATAAGGCGAAGATGATCCCTAAAAGGTCATTGTTAATGTTGAATTTTTCCCGCAAAAATACGTTGAGATAAGGGATGAGGATCGCCGCCCCGAAACCGGTCATGATATTGATCAACGCCAATCGGCGGACAACGGGTCTGGCAGCTAATTTGCGGACTACGACCTTCAGGGGGAGGCGCGTGGGAGGGTCCTTTGGATGTGGCTGATCTTTGGGCAGCAAGAGGATTGGGATCATGCTGGTGGCTGCCAGGACGATCCCGGCTGTGATGACCCATTGATAGGAAGCCGCACTTCCCTGAACTAACCCAAAGTGACCTTCCAGAAAACCTGGCACCTGCCCGGCAACGAGGTTGCCAACCATAGCTGCGATCGTCAACAGGCCGAAATTCAGGCTGAAGATGGTCGCCTGATTCTCCGGTTTGCTGAGAGCCATAATGAAGGGGGGTTGGGAGACGTGATAGAGCATAAAACCTGCGCCCTGCAGCAATCCGAGCAGAAAAATCAAGGATGGATGGAGCAGCCGGATTTGAAAGAACATCCCGATGAAACCGATGCTGAGACCAATCAGCATGCTTTTGCGCCGCCCAGCGCGATCTGAAAGTAAGCCGAGGGGCAAACCCAGAATCAAGGCTGCCAGGGGCGTGGCGGAGCGGATCAACCCGAGGCTGTCGGTGGTAAAACCCAGGGAGAGGATATACAGGTTAAAGAACAACTCCCACACGCTAAAGGAAAATCCGTAGAGCAGTGTGGAAAGCAGGAATAGCTTGGTTTCGCGGTTGAAGTGATAGCG
This sequence comes from uncultured Candidatus Brevefilum sp., assembly GCA_964633075.1. Taxonomy (GTDB): domain Bacteria; phylum Chloroflexota; class Anaerolineae; order Anaerolineales; family Anaerolineaceae; genus Brevifilum. The sequence continues at coordinate 4,708 of CAZWDG010000057.1, read as the reverse complement.
CATAAATAGATCAATCCCATTAAAAGCAACGGGTTTGATTTTACCACGCGAAGATCTTTTTCAGAGGTAATTAGAGATTTGTTATGGTCGATCGATGTGGTAATTATCCTCGATGTCAATAATTAGCATCTGAATTTGTTAAAAAAAAGACCCTCGGGAATGGCGATCCGTTTAATCATTTGAAAATTCCCGGGGTCTTTTTTTCTTGTCTTGGTTTCACCAACGCCTTTTTAGTGGTCGTTTGGTGCTTTGTTCAAACAGACGCTTGTTAATTATCGCCCATGTTTTTTATCACGACCATAAAGCAACCTTACAATTCTTTCCGAAAGGTAATAAAGGTCTTATCCTCCTGATAGCCGAGGCTCTGGTAGAGGCGGAGCGCGCCAGTGGGGTTGTTCGTGTCCACACCCAGCCCAACTTCCGTCATACCCTGGACTTTGTGCATGTGCATGCTGCGCACAATCAAGGCGCTGGCAATGCCACGCTGGCGATATTCCTTTAGCGTGGAGATATTCTCAGTCCAACCACGTTTCCGAGAAAATTTTTGATTGTAATCATGGTCGATGTAATTCATAACGCTGCCGACGATCTTCTCTCCATCCCAAGCCACTTGCCAAAGATGAGGCTGGAATTCCTTGGAACTCTTATACGAAAGGTAATCTTCCTCTTCGGGTTCTGCATAGCCCCAGTGGTCGCGGAAAGCCTCATTGGCCGCTTCCCAGACTTTATGCCAGTCTTTCTCTTCGGCTGGACGAACTTCAATGCCCGAAGGTAGCTCAGCAGCAGGAATATCATCCAGTGGGCGAGACATTTCATAGGAATAACGCACAGTCTGATAGCCGAGGGATTCAAGAATCTGAATGAATGCCGATTTGCTTCCGCTGCTGAAAGTCTGGAAAAAACGTTGGCTATCCTGGGGATGTTCCTCAGCAATGGCCTTTAAGTGCGCTTCGCACCATCCGATCATGACCTCTTCGATGCCCTTTTCTCGCCATTCTGGTCGTATATGGATAAAATGTTGGTAAAGACGGTGATTGGGATTCTCTTCCTGATACCATTCAACGCGGGAATAAGCCACCGGTTCTCCGTGGATTTCGGCGAAAATCATATCTTTTTCCGGGTCAGACCGGGTCAGATGTGCGTAATCGTGCTTAATATCCTTGAGGGTGATGGCGTTCTCATCCTTATCCACCAGTGAGGCGGCTTCAATGATGGCTAACATCTTTGGAAAATCCGACTCCCCAGCAAACTTGCGAAAGCCAAGACCCTCAATCTTGGGTGCAGAAGCTAAATTAATCTTATTATTTTCCATCTTTCAATCTCCTAAATTATTATTTTGATTCGATCAACTGCAGGGGAGGGTGATGTCCGCCCCCCCGGGTGAGCCAGCATCTTTTTTACTCCTGGTTGGTGCAAACCTCACTTTGCTTTGTTTTCGGGAACAATCCCAGCCAAGAGGAGGTTGCAGACTCGCTCGCTTCACCCATCTCCCTACAGATCAATCCGGTAGGCAATCTTAGCGTGCATTATTAGTCTCTTTCATGGTCGCCATTGGCAGCTGCTGTCCGTTCCAGATCATGTTTATTCAGCTTAAATTTCAACCAGGCGGGGATGACTGTGATCAGCGCAATCATCGCCGTGATATAGAAGGGCGCCTGAGGGCTGATGGTCTTCCACAGCAAAGAGCCGATGGCGGGTGCTGGGAGTGAAAAGATGCCCAGGCTGGCGTGGATCAGCCCAAAGCCCGTGCCCCGCAACCTTTCCGGCAACACCTTACTCAAAAGCGACTGGTAAGCCGGGGAGAGCAACCCCACTGCCACGCCGAAAAGCGCCCAAACGCTGGCGTAACCGATAAAGCTATCCATCTGGAGTAGCAAAAACATGGCCAGGAATTCCAGGATAAATCCCAGGGCAATGGCGGCTCTTTCGCTGAATTTATCAGCAAACCAGCCTGCGGGGATGGTCGTCAGCATGGATGCAATCCCAAAAGCAGAGGATAACCAGCCTATTTGTTGCAGGTTCATCCCGCCGATTTCCTCCAGGTAGATGGGGATCAATGTGAAGGACATGGAAAAGGCGATATCACGCACGCCGTCGGTCAGGAGCAGCCAGGTGAGCACCCCACCAGCCAGTGCCAGGCCAAGGATGGTTTTAAAATTCACTTTGAGTGATCTCAAGGAGAGTCTCTCACCGTTATTTTCTCCTCGTCTTCGACCTGCTGTTCTTGCTAAGAACAAACGGATGGTCGTGGCGATGATGTAAATCACCGCAGCAACGGTCAGCATGATCCTGAAGCCATAGGTATCTGCCAGCCATCCGGCCAGGGACGGGCCGATGACGGTCACCACCGTGTAGATGGTATCGGTGATGCCATAGACCTTACCGCGGTGTTCTTCTGGTGTTTCCTCAGCGATAAAAGCTCCGAAACTGGGACCAATTAATGAACGGGTTGTACCGCTCAATGTCTCTGAGAGATAGAGCCATTGCTAGGTTGGGACAAAGATGGGGGTAATATACGCCCCCAAACCAATTACACTGCCAATGGCCACACTTTTCAGTCGCCCAATGGTGTCTGAAACCCATCCGCCTAAAACCTGTAGGATCAGCGGGATGATTTGGGAGACGGTGAAGAATACGCCCACCTGTAAAATATCTGCTCCGAGATACTTTATATAGAGGGGCAGCATGCTGTAGTACATTTCACCAGCAATATTCGCAAAAACCATCGCCACCATAAAGACAATCAAGGTGTTTGATAAGATCCGCGCTTTGGTTTTTGACTGAGTCATGATTTCATTTGTTTCTATAATATTCATTGTTTACATCATTTTTTATACCATCTGCGACCAAGCGGGTAAGTGTTCAGGTCGTCATCAGTTCCTTTCCTGGTCGCAGTTCATATTGATACGTGTCATATTTTTGTGTGATATGCATGCCAGCTTTCTCATAAAGTCGAGTAGCATTGGTCAGACTGGAGGCATCCACGCCCAATCCTGCTCTTTTCTTCCCTCTCCGATAGAACTCGTTGAAGGCAGTCTGCAGTAACGCCATCCCTAAACCCTGGCGGCGCCAGGGCCGGCGCACAGCCAGTTGATTAACCCACGCCATTTCAGGATCTTCTGTCATTTTATCTACACAAAAACAAATCCCGGCGATTTGATCACCATCTTTGGCCAGGTACCAGAGGCTGGGATCGAAATTCTTATCGTTCTCAAGAAAATGTCGCCATTGTTTCAGCATAACCTCAACCGGATGTTCTACATGACCCCAATGGTCACGAAAAGCTTCATCCGCAGCGATCAGCGCATCCTCCAATTCATTTTCGAAGTCGATTGGTACAATGCGGATGCCTTCCGGCAGCGTGGGGGCGGGAGGTGCCTGGTCCAGTTCAATCAGCATGCGGTAGAAATGCCTGACGAGATTATATCCACGGGCTTCTAAGGCAGCATTGCGTCGATAGTCCAGGCTTGAGGAACCATGGTTGATCAGAATCCTGGCATCGGCGGGAGCTAAGGATATACGGTTTCGAGCGCAGCCTTCAGCCCAATCCAGCATCTTATGGAATAAGGTTTCATCCCAGGTTTCGGGGTGTAAGACACCCCAGATATATTTGATCACATGTGGTTCAGAGGTGTCCCAGACTTCAATATAGCCGACGATATTGCCATTGGCATCTTCCACAACACGGATGGCTTCTTCTAAGTTTAGGCCTGGGGAGGACCAATCGTTGAGCATATCCTCCAATTCACAATCATCCCAGCCAAACAAGGCTTGTGAATAGGCGTTGAAAAGCGTTACCGTCGCTGGGGCGTCATCTAAGGTGAAAGGGCGCAGTTTCGTGTGGTTTGTGGTTGTCATTTTCTTTCTCCGATCATCCTTTCCGCATTAATTTTTGTTAATATAGATGCGGATGCAATTTGGTTGGTCTAAGACCTTGTGCAGGAAGTGAGAGGTCTTTAGAAGGAACTTATGGGTGTCCTTTATGGTCTCTTGTGCTTTCTCCAAAGCGATTTCCTGCATTTCTGAGCGGTTTTGCTCAATTTCAGCGGAGGCTTCAGTATAAAATGTGATGCGGTACATCTCGTACCTCCTTAGTTGCGGATCTTCGTTCATATCCACGTGCTTCTGTCAGCAGTTGGCGACTCTGCCCGGGTAAATGTGATTAACGATCCGGTGGGGAGGTGCCATTTCCCCGGAAGCCGCTGATCAGATGGGTTCTGTCCGGCATGTATGTTCCGTTCTCGTTGTCGTCATTCTGTTTCCTTATTTCAAATGTCATTTTGACCATATTTCTTCTCCATTTTGTAGCGACCGGACTTGATACGAACAAAAAAGCCACGGGTTTGTCTTGCCTCCCGTGGCCTTGTTGGGATTATTTGGCTGGAGGACTCTCAAAGAGTCAACAAAAAAGCCACGGGATTTGGAGTTTGCCCGTGGCTGTGTTACCGTTTTAGGTAAGCCTAAATATGAAGGGGCGCACTCCGCGAAGGTAAATCTGTGCCGACAGCATCGGCAGATTTAGAACGAAGCATTTGGTATGTGTAAAATGCGTTGCTCATGCGCTTGCCTTCCTTTCTTGTAATATTCTCATGGCGACTTTTGTTAGATAATTTTTCGCCAACGAAAAGAGTTTATCATATTTTATTGATGCCTGCGAATTGCCTCACAAATAATCTTACTATAGAAGGATACGTTGCCTCATAAAGAA
>CAZWDG010000056.1:0-8270 GCA_964633075.1 uncultured Candidatus Brevefilum sp. | reverse complement strand
GTTCAATCCTACCTTCGGCATCTTTGCGAAGAGGGTTTAACCCGGATTTACGGTGAGCGTGCAACCGAACCGCAGATTCAAGACCGATTGAACTATGAATTAGACGTGATCAACGAAATGGGGTTTGATGCCTATTTCCTGATTGTTTGGGATTTATGCAAGCATGCCAAGGAAAATAATATCTGGTATAACGCCCGCGGGTCTGCAGCGGGCTCACTGGTGGCTTATGTGCTGGACATTAATCTCATCGATCCACTGGAACACGAATTGATGTTCGAACGTTTCCTGCAAAAAGGGCGCGTCAACATGCCGGATATTGACCTGGATTTCCAGGATGACCGCCGGGCGGAGATGATGCAGTATTGCGCCGAGAAATACGGTCACGATAAGGTCGCCCAAATTATCACTTTTGGCACCATGGGGGCGCGCGCTTCTATTCGTGATGTGGGGCGGGTGATGGATATCCCCATTGGGGAGGTTGATAAGGTCGCCAAGTTGATTCCTGCTATTCCTGGGAAACCCGTCACAATCAAAGAAGTCCTTGAAGAATCCAGTGAATTGCAGGAACTGTGTCAATCGGCTCCCTATTACCGGGAATTGATCGAAACTGCCAGCAAGATGGAAGGGACTGTTCGTAATGCAGGCACGCATGCGGCCGGTGTGATTATCACGGATAAGCCCATTGTTGAATATGTGCCCCTGCACCGCCCAACCAACCAGGCAGAGGACAATCCCATCAACACCATCACCCAATATGAGATGTCGATAATTGATCATTTGGGTTTGCTTAAGGTGGACTTTTTGGGGCTGACCACGCTGACCATTATGTCACGGGCATGTGACCTGATCAGAGCGCGGCATGGCGTGTCCTTTGACTTACGCTCGATCCCAACGGATGACCCGGAGGTCTTTAACTTCATCAGCCAGGGACACACCACAGGTATGTTCCAACTCGAAGGTACGGGGATGACACGCTACATCACTGAGATGAAACCCCACGACCTGGACCATGTCATTGCCATGATTGCGCTCTATCGCCCTGGTCCCATGCAGTTTATCCCGGATTATATTAACCGCTTACACAAGAAGGAAAAAGCGACCTATCGGCACCCAGCCTTAGAGCCGATCTTTAAGGAAACCTTTGGGATTCCCATTTACCAGGAACAGATCATGCAGGCTGCCATGCAGTTAGCAGGTTATGAAGCCAGCGATGCGGACAGCCTGAGGAAAGCTATCGCCAAGAAAAAAGGGAAAGAGCTGATTGCACATCGCAAAAAATTTATTCAAGGTGCGCAAGTGTGCGCCGACATCAGCAAGAGAGATGCCGAACTGATCTTCACGGATTGGGAAGATTTCGCCCGATATGGGTTCAATAAAAGCCATGCCGCAGATTACGGTGTGATTGCTGTACAGACCGGTTATCTCAAATATCATTACCCCATCGAGTATATGACCGCCCTGCTCTCGGCGTGGAAGAACGACACCGATAAGGTGGCAACCTACGTGGCGGAATGCCGCTCTTTAGGGATTGAGGTACTGCCACCCGATGTCAATACCAGCGGTTATGACTTCACCATTGAGGATCGTGAAGATCGCGATCCTGCTATCCGTTTTGGCTTGGGTGCGATTAAAAACGTTGGTGCACACCCGGTCGAGATGATCTTGGACGCACGACGAGAAGGTCTCTTTAGGGACCTCACCGATTTTGCTCGTCGGGTCGACCTGCGCCAGGTTGGGCGTCGACCCCTGGAATGCTTGATTAAAGTTGGCAGCCTGGATCGTTTTGGTCCCAGGTTGGCTTTGCTCCAGGAGTTAGAACGAGTCATCGCAGTTAGCAGCCACTTCTTTCGGGCAAAGGAAGCAGGGCAATTGATGCTATTTGGTGCGTCGGTGGCGATGGATGATCATATCATTCTGCAGGCGCCTGCGTATACTGATAAACGTGAGGAACTCAACTGGGAACGTGAATTGATCGGGATGTATGTATCGGATCACCCCCTCAGTCATTATCAGGAAATCCTCTCAAAACGGGTGACTCATTTCTCATATCAACTCGCTGAAACCGATGTCAAAGAGAAAGTCATTGTTGCCGGTGTTGTGGATCGTTTTCGACCGCATCTGACCCGAAATGGGAAAAACATGGGATTTGTGACCCTGGAAGACCTTTATGGCAAGATCGACCTGGTGATTTTTCCGCAAGTTTGGGAAAAGTCCTACCACTTAATTGTGTCAGAAAATGTTCTCCAAGCTGAAGGACATATTGATACAGCCCAGGGTGACCCAAAAGTCCTGGTCGACACCCTCACCCTCATCACGCTTGATGCGGTGCACCACCAGAATGAAAGTCTCTCAGAGGGAAACACCCCTGCCCATCCGGCAGATGAATTCCTGGAGGATTTTTTACCCGATCTCCCCGATGATGAGATTGAGGTCGAGGATATTAATCCCGAGGATGATCCGAATGAGCCAAGGGTAAATATCCATGAAGGTGCTGTCGATGAGTTATTGAAAAAGGATGCCATTCCTTCGCCTGGATCGATGCCAGTTTCCAAACCGGAAGAAAGAAAGGGCAGCCAATACGCCCAGATAACCAACCAGGCCACGGATTTACAAGTTAGCGAGTCCATACTGGTGGTTCAAGAATACCATCTACTTAAAGCAACGCTTCCAAAGCCGGAACCGCTACCCCATCCGGATCAAAAACCACGTTGCCTGTTGATCACACTCCAGTCTTGCGGTGATAAAAGAGTCGATGTGCTCCGCTTGCGCCGCATCCATGACATTCTGGTTTCAAGACCTGGACGCGATCATTTTGCTTTCAAGGTGCATGAAAATGGTTGTTGGTATGAAATTGATTTCCCCAATGTCACCACAGGATTGACAGAACCACTGATCCAAAAAATGGAAGGTTTGATGGGAGCCAACAACATCCAGATTTCTCAGATTACCTGAGTTTCAAATTTTTCTATTTCGTCTCCTTTTCAACACTTGATATGGGGAGCATCTTCTCTAACCAATCCATCCCAATTCTGGTAAAATCCAATTGACAAGCCTCAGATTGGATAAGGTATGCCCAGTATAAATATTGATTTGAACCCAGTTTTGCATATTACTGTTGACGCGATTGGTCAACCGGGTGAACGAGTTTTTTACCTGCAGGGGAGAACATCCGAACAGGTCATCACTTTATTGGTTGAGAAATTTCAGATCCAAACCCTGGCTCTCGCCATTGAAAACTTGATGTCTGAGCTGCGAGAAAAATTACCCGATCTTGCTGATGCCTCTCCCAATTATGAGGAAGAGGATATGATCCTGGAACCCCCATTGGATCCCTTGTTTCGCGTCGGTGAATTGAGCATTGGATATGATCCCGCGCAGGATATGATGATCCTGATTGCCAGAGAAATCCCCTTAGAACTTGAAGAGGACGAAGAAGAAGCATTAAGTGAGGTTCGTTTTTGGTGTACGCGGTCGCAATTGTGGGCAGTAGGTCGCTGGGGGATTGAACTGGCCAGCCGTGGGCGCCCGGTATGGCCTTCCACAGGTGAACCCATCCTTCCCCCGGGGGAATTTTCCCCCAAAAATAACGGTCATAAGACCACACCTTGAAAGTACCATGAATGTGGAAACAAGCCAGATCCTTTCAGCGCTGCGTGATGGCAGCATGCACCTGGAAGGACAATTTATTTATGGATCTAACTATACTTTTATGGGATCGTGGCAATCTGAAGGCGAATCCCTTAAGATTGTCTATAAACCGATTCGAGGGGAACGACCTTTGTGGGATTTTCCCAGGCAAACATTGGCAAGGCGGGAAGTCGCCGCGTATTTAGTCAGCGATGCCCTGGGTTGGGCACTGGTCCCCACTACGGTTTTCAGAACGAAGCGTGCTCCCATGGGCCCTGGCTCGGTCCAGGTTTTCATTGAACATGATCCCGAATATCATTATTTCAACTTCCATCAAAAGGATCGAGCGCATTTGCCGATGGTGATGGCGTTTGATCTGTTGATTAACAACGCTGATCGAAAAGGGGGACACCTCATCATTGATCCTGACGGTAAATTATGGCTGATTGATCACGGGCTCAGCTTTCATGTGGAGGACAAACTGCGCACGGTTGTGTGGGATTTTGCCGGGGAGAGCATTCCAGGCAATTTACTCTCCGATATAGAAACCCTGATCCCCAAATTATCCTCCGAAGGAACCCTTCACAAATCCTTACAGGCGCATCTGATGGCGATTGAGATTGCAGCTATCCAGAAGCGTGCAGAAGTGCTCGTCCAAACCGGTATTTTCCCCCTTCCACCTGAAGATCGCCGGGCTTATCCCTGGCCGTTAGTCTAATTGAGGAACGAAACCATGACATCAAGAGATGAAACGTTGGTCATCCACAATATCTCCCAACTCCTGACATTGGCTGGTGGCCCGCAGCGGGGAGATCGTTTGGGGGATCTGGGCATCATATATGATGGCGCAGTTGCGATCAGGGAAGGAAAAATCCTGGAGGTGGGCGGAAAAGAGGCGATGTTAGCCCAATTCCCATTAAGCTTAAGCTTTGATGCCAAAGGGCAGGTTGTCATGCCTGGCTTTGTCGACCCCCATACCCATCTGGTCTGGGCAGGCGCTCGCGCGGCGGAGTTTACCATGCGCTTGCAGGGAAAGACTTATATGGAAATCCTGGCTGCTGGTGGTGGCATACTATCAACGGTGCAAGCAACCCGGGCTGCTTCCTGTGATGAGCTTGTAAACCAATCGCGAGAACGGGCTGTGCATGCTTTTACAAACGGCACAACCACTGCTGAGGTCAAAACAGGCTATGGCTTAACCTTGAAAGATGAAATCAAACAACTCCAGGCCATCCTGGCGCTTAACCGGGAAGGACCCTTGGAACTCGTCCCGACGTTTATGGGGGCACATGCAGTCCCACCAGAATATCAGGGAAGAACTCAGGCTTATGTGGACCTGGTTTGCGCTGAGATGCTCCCTCAAATAAAGGCGTGGTGGTCCGCCCATCAACCAGAGGACCCTCTGCCATTTGTGGATGTATTTTGTGAACAGGGGGCGTTTGACCTGGCACAATCCCGTCAAATTCTGGAAAGTGCTCGCGATTTAGGATTTCGATTGAAGATTCACGTGGATGAATTTGAGAACCTGGGCGGCACGACACTTGCAGCAGAATTAGGTGCAACATCCGCGGATCACCTGGTTACAACCTCACTGGCGGACATTGAAGCCATCGCGATGTCAAACACAGTAGCGGTCTCTCTGCCTGGAACGCCGTTTGGGCTAAATGAGGATGACTATACGCCGGCTCAGGCGTTGATCGAGGCTGGTGCCTTACTGGCTTTAGCGACGGACATCAACCCCGGCACATCCTGGTGTGAGTCCATGCAGTTTATTCTGGGGCTGGCTTGTCGAAAGATGGGCTTGACCCCCGCCCAAGCCATTGCTGCTGCTACGATCAATGCTGCTGCTGCCATCAAGTGTGAAGACCGAATCGGGTCGCTTGAACCTGGCAAGCAGGCTGATCTGTTGATCCTGGATGTCGATGATTTTCGTCACCTTGGCTATCGGTTTGGCACCAATCTTGTAGCCTATGTGATTAAACGGGGCAGGATTTACCCAATCAAATCACCTGCACCCGTATCACTGACATGATCAGGATATATCAGCTATGACAACAACCATCCAAAACATTCTTTATGTTGTTCTCGCCGGGGTACTGGTGATCGCAGGCGTTTTTCTCCTGCGTTTTGCCTTTAAATTTGCCTGGAAGTTTGTCCGCATGGCCTTGATCCTTCTTTCATTGTTGTTGATCGCGGGATATTTCCTTGGCTTTTTGGACATAGGCTTACGTTGACCTTATTTTGGAAAGAAGATAGTTATTAATGGACCCCATCTCAGTCGAAGAAGCGCGGGAATGGTACCAGGACGCTGACCCAGTTCACGATTTTGAGCATGTTCTAAGGGTGTATCGACTTGCTGAACGCCTGGCCAAAGCAGAAGGTGCAGATCTTGAGGTCGTACGTGCGGCAGCTTTGCTGCACGATTCTAGGGGAAGCGCGCCTGGTTTAGAGGGAGAAGCACGCGCCGAACATCATCTTGCCTCTGCTGAATTTGCCAGGGATGTATTGACGGAAAAGCATTGGCCTGAAGTTAAAATCAAATCTGTGCAGGATTGCATTCGAACCCACCGGTTCCGCGGGGAAGAAGACGCTCCAGAGACAATCGAAGCGAAAGTGATCTTTGACGCAGATAAGTTGGACGTCTTGGGGGCGATTGGTGTGGCGCGCACCATCGCCTATGGCGCGCTAGATGATAAACCCATCTACGCGGAACCCTCTGAGCAATTCTTACAAACTGGTGAGACTACCCCTGGCGAGCCTTATTCTTCCTATCATGAATTTCTTTTCAAACTGCGCAATGTTAAGGATCGCATGTTTACACCGACAGGTAAAACACTGGCAGACGCCCGTCATGCCTTCCTGCTGCAGTTTTTTGAAGAATTAAGGGCGGAAGTGCGTGGTGAACGCTAGGCGTACCGACCACGTCACAAACCCTGATCAAAACAATCACTAGGCACGGTGATCCATCCGGCAATCCCCCTATGGTAGAATTGAATTTACCCAAATTGAAGATTGGGGTTGATTAAATTTAAGCAGGTTTTAGCATTCAGTGATGACGGATTATTCAAAAACGGCATCCTCACCAGAAGCATCAATCAAGGACCAAGAAGCATTGAAAGAATTAGCTGTGATAACCATTAATCACCAGCACGGGGAGAAGCTCAAGAAAATGCTTGAGTCCTTGATGCTTTCCATCGATGATTTGGCTCATCAAATTTATGTTGTGAATAATCTCGATGACAGGGAGATAAAATCCTGGTTAGCAGAGTCATACCCTGAGATCGTCTTGGTGGACAACGAACAGCCGAAAGGCTTTGCCGGTAACATCAATGCTGTCATTAAGAACCACCTTGATTATAAATTTTTCCTGTTGATCAATCCGGATGTCATTTGTCTTCCGGGGATGGTAGATGAATTGCTCACTGTCATGAGGCAGGACAGCCAGATCGGGGTTGCCGGTCCTATGCTGCTGAATATGGATGGCTCAATCCAACCCTCGCGAAGACGTTTTGCTTCCCTCCCCGTCCTGATCGTCCGCGCCCTGCACCTGGATTCTTTGTTTAAAAACTTAGCAAGCGTTGATGCCTATTTTATGAACGATGTCGATTTTGATGACCTCACGCCGGTGAATTGGCTCACAGGTGCTGTGATGTTGCTTCGCAAGGGTGCTTTGGATGAGGTCGGTTTGTTTGACGAACGTTTCTACATGTATTTTGAGGATGAGGACTTATGCTGTCGGATGTGGCAAAAGGGATGGAAGGTGTGTTATTCAAAAACTGCCCAAGCTTACCATGAACATATTGCGGAAGGGCGCAAAAAAATTCTTAGTCAAGCCAACATCCATCACATCACCAGTGCTTTTAAGATGCTTATCAAATATCATGGGAAGATCAGCCGGTGCATTGATCAGTAGAAGAGGATCGAATCCTTTTAATTTTGATACAATATGAGTAGTATGGAACCTAAATCAAATCATCGGTTTCAAGCGAGATTGCTGGAAAATCGCAACAAGATCATCATCAGCTTGCTGATTTTATTAGATATCCTGACCATCAGCCTGGCGGTGATTGTTTCAGCCGGCATCCGCTATCTGCTGGAACCCATCTTGGGCGGCGCGGTCAACTGGCCATTGATTTTCAATGGGTTGATCTTTTATGTGATTTTCAATATTCTCCTGGCTTGGTTGAATGGGCTATATCCCGGGTTTGGGATGGCGTCCGTTCACGAGATGCAAAAAGTCTTGTATGTAGTCACGCTAGCCTCTGTATTTTTAGGCGTATTCCTGTTCCTGCAGCAATTGGCATTGGCTTATTCCCGAATGATTTTTATCCTGACATGGTTCCTTTCTGCCCTGTCGATGATGTTGGGGCGATTTGCCTTGCGTAATCGCTTCTCTAAATATGCGTGGTGGGGGATTCCAATAGTGGTTGTGGGATCCAAAGAAAATGTCACACCGGTCATTGAGAAATTAATCCAAAACCGGCGGTTAGGTTTCCGTCCCGTTTTTTATTTTGATCCCAACTTAAAGGCTGCTGATCCTGTTCATGGGGTGTCAGTCATCAAAGATCGGCAAGAGCTGGAAAAAATCGCATCGGGAACAGGCATTCAACATGTGATCTTTACGGACCCTGTTGATAATACCC
>CAZWDG010000055.1:0-8470 GCA_964633075.1 uncultured Candidatus Brevefilum sp. | reverse complement strand
GTTGGGGGGCAAGGCGGATGGTCTCTGGCTGGGCACCTTTCACGCAATTTGCGGTCGTATCCTGAGACGAGAGGCAGCTGAGTTGCCCATCAATAGTAATTATGTCATTTTCGATGCGGATGATCAGGTGGCGTTGATCAAACGTGTTATTCGCGAAAAAGGATTGAACGAAAAAGATTACCCTCCAAATCAGGTCCATAGTAAGATCAGCGTTGCAAAAAATGACCTGCTTGGACCTGATGTGTATCCCATCCTGAGCCATCGCGATGAAACCATCCGGGAGATTTATCAATCTTATCAAAATTACCTGGTAGCAAGCAATGCTGTAGATTTTGACGATATGCTTTTGTATACCGCCAACCTGCTGGAAGATAATCCAACTCTGCGACAGAAGTATGCAGGACGATTCCGCCACATCCTGGTAGATGAGTTTCAGGATACCAATCAGGCGCAATATAATTTGCTCTATTACCTGGCTTCCTATCACCACAATATCTTTGTTGTGGGGGATGAGGATCAATCCATCTACCGCTGGCGTGGGGCAGATTATCGAAATGTTCAGCGTTTCGAAAAGGATTATGAGAACGCTGATAAGATCTTATTGGAGCAAAACTACCGGTCCACACAAACTATTTTGAACGCGGCGATGGCAGTGATCGATGAGAATCCTCACCGTACTGAAAAGAATTTGTTCTCAAAGCGGGGGGAGGGTGAATTCATCGAGGTGTATGAGGCTGCGGATGACCAGGAGGAAGCCAGTCACGTGGTCGAAACGATCGCCAGGCAGGTGATGCTGGGTCAGGCGAAAGAGTCGGATTTTGCTATCATGTATCGCACCAACGCGCAATCCCGCTTGTTGGAGGAGGCTTTCCGGCGGTCTAATTTGAGTTATCGCCTGGTTGGCGCACAGCGTTTCTATGGACGCCGGGAGGTTAAGGATGTGATCGCTTTTTTCAGACTGATCTACAACCCACAGGATGAGATCAGCCTGGCGCGCACAATCAATCTCCCCCCGCGAGGTATTGGTTCTGTTACCCTGGAAAAATTGCAAACTGTAGCTCGGCAGGCGGGTCAAAGCAGCGGAGAAATTTTACTGACATTGACAACTCCAGGTGGATCGGTGCATGTGGAAGCCTTGGGGCGCGCCGCGGATCGTCTGATGCCATTCAGTAAGCTGTTGATAGATTGGCGCGCGAATCTCAGCATGACGCCATTGACCGCCTTGTTTGACCAGATCATCCTTGATACCGGGTATGAAGCCTTTATCAAGAGTGCAAGTGACGACTTACAGGATCGTTGGGCAAATGTGTTGGAGTTGAGAGCAGTCCTGTTGGAATACGAGGACCGGGGATTGGCGGAATTTCTTGAGGCGATGGCTTTGGTGGCAGACCAGGATACGCTGCCAGAAACGTTGGAGGCACCGACATTGATGACCCTGCATACAGCCAAGGGACTTGAATTTCCCCAGGTATTCATCATCGGACTGGATGAGCATTATCTTCCGCACAGCCGCTCCAGAGATGATCCGGAAGCGATGGCAGAAGAGCGGCGCTTGTTTTATGTCGGCATCACGCGCGCGAAGGATCGTTTGCACCTGCTGAGGGCACAGAGACGCCGCAGTCCCTATGGAAGCTATGAGACCATGCAACCCTCCCGATTTTTGGAAGCCCTGCCGGATGATTTGATTCATGGGCATATCACCACACCAATGGAACGCAGAAACACTTACGATAGAACCGCTTTCCAGTGGGACCAAGTCTATGGGCAAACAAATTACCATAAACCATCGCGCCCGATGCAGGCCTCCGCCCAGCGCTTTTTCCCTGAGATGCGCGTTGAGCACCCGGTCTATGGGGAGGGTGTGGTGCGCAAAAGTATTCTTGAGTATGGTGATGAGACGGTTGAGGTCTATTTTGAGGGCTTGGGATTGAAGGCATTGGTGGCATCGATGTCCAGTCTTGAAATCCTTGAGGATTGAACCTTTGGTGTAATATGAAAACAGCACAGAATGGTGCAGCGTGGCTCATCTTTGTTGTATTACTAGCCGGCATTGCCTGTCGCCTGACCTCACCCACGCCTGCTGCCTGGTCCAAAACCCCTACCGCACAAGCGCAGGCGGCGACAAACACCGCTGAAGCAATGCTGCGGAGAGCGACCTTTGTGAGTGGCGGAGAGACGCTAAGCACACCCTTTCCTACCGAGACAGCGCAGATCACAAGAGAACCACAGACGCAGCCCGTCCAATCGGATGAAGGACCCTGGTTGGTCTATGCTGCCAAGGAAACCGGGATCCTGCGCGCATACGATATAGGGATGGGTAAGGTGATCGAGATCAATCTACCTACGCCAATTTATATCGAAGACCTGATTCAAGGTCATTATCCCGGTGATAGGTATCTTTTTATCCGGGCCGGGTCTCCCCTCATCACTGACGAATTGGCTTTGTACCAGGTTGACTTGCTCTCCAATGAGATCAAAAAGATTTCGCCTTTGCTCTCCATCTCGTTGCAACGCAGGATCGTCAATCAACTGGGTACTCGGGCACTTGAAACTCTCCAGGCTGTCACACAGCCGAATGGGTTAGCCTGGTCTCGCGATAGGCACTTTTTGGCATTTACTGCAGCTTTGCATAACGACTCAAGCGATTTATATGTTTTTGACACCACACACGACCGACTTCAACGCTTGAATGGTCTTTTTACACAGAATGCCACGCCGTTTTGGTCCCCTGAAAATACCTGGTTGATCTCCCAGGAACTTGGGAACTATGATCCAGAGCGTGGCTGGCGGGCAGAAAACGTCTCTGGGTTAAGGATTCCTGCATTTGATGACCAGAATTCATTATATCTACCGGGTCGGGAGAGCCGGGGGAAGTATTTGTAGGCTGGTTGAACAGCAAGAATTTTGTCAGCTATTCCCAAACAGCAGACGGACCCCAAGCGCTTCGACGGGTGAATGTTGACACTCAGGTCGCAACGCTCATTTTTCCAGGGAGATTTAAACAAGCAGCCTTTGATTCGGCTTCAGGCACACTGGCTTTTACCTTGGGAGAGGATGAGGCCATGCGGGCTGGAATGATGGCAGGGATTTACCTCTTTGAGCCGGATAGTTCCGATTATCGCTTACATCGGGAAGGTGAGTGGGAGCAATTGGTTTATGACCAGGGCGGGATGTTTGTCACCACAGGCTCGCAGGGGGCATTGGCGTTCACCTCCGATGAAGAGGAAATCTATTTGCCAGGTGAGGTGGGTGTGCGCATGTCTCCCCTGGGCAATTGGATAGTTGCCTGGGGAAACGGTGAGGGCTCGACAGCTGGCGCAAGGCTGTATCAACCGGCAAGCGACCGCCCATTGCAAACACTGACAGATATGCCTGTTACGAGTGTCTATTGGCAGCCTGATTCCAAGGGTTTCTTCCTGTATGGCGAAAGCGCCCTGTATTATTTGAGATTTCCTTCATTGAACATGGAAGAAATTGAAGGGGGATTTATAGGCAATGATATCCTTGAACTCATCTGGGTGGAGTAAGCGTTCTTGACGCTGAGGGATGGCGAAAAAGTTGACAAATTGATGGGGTATGATTCTTCGAACAAGAAAATTTATAAAACTACCAGATTAACTAATAATGTGTTGTAAACATTTTTCCTCTTAGAGTTAGCGTAAAAAATCTCAATCCCACTTTGCGACCAATAAGCATGAATGGATGGTTGATCTTTTATTGAGAATAAGTGTGAAACCTCATTGGTTCTGAGATTCTCACTTCAAGGTATCTTCTACGTTGAGCAATTCGCGATCCGTTGATCTTGGATCACTTAAATTATGATCTGTTTTATCTGGTCAAGGTCATCGTCGGGATCCTGTCATAACCTTTTCAGTGTGTTTGAGATGCCCAGTAAAACGGGCTATAATTAGTGAGCTATGACAATTTCAATGGTACCACCCGACAAGATCGCCATCATGGGGCACCCCAATATTCCTGAAGCCCTGGATATTGCCCAAGAGGTAAGCGCTTTCCTCCAAAGTGAGGGTTTAACCACGCAAAGCGGATCCCTGTATGACGACGACCTCAGGCAAGCCGTCATAGAGCAAAAGTTTGATTTATTGATCGCACTGGGTGGGGATGGCACCATGCTGCGTGGCGGGCACCTGTGTGCCCCGGTTGATATCCCTCTATTGGGCATCAATGTTGGGCATTTTGGATTTTTGGCTGAATTGACACGCGAGAATTGGCGGTCCATTCTTCCCAAATTACTTATCGGTCAATTCCGCTATGAAGAACGCATGATGCTCAATGCACGTTGCGTTCGGGGGGGCGAAGAAAAAATTGCTTTTGATGTGATCAATGATGTGGTGATTGCGCGAGGACAATATGTCCGCCCGATTGAGATTGAAGTGTATTTAAATGGGTCTGAGATCTTTCGGCATATGGCTGATGGGCTGATTGTGGCTACCCCAACAGGCTCCACGGCTTACGCACTAGCTGCTGGGGGACCGATCCTTCCACCTGAAATCCGCAATATTTTATTGATGCCGGTTGCCCCTCATCTCTCCGTAGACCGAGCGGTTGTGCTTTCGGAGGGATCTTCGGTGTTTATTAAGGCAAAAACAAAACATGAAGCTGTGGTCAGCGTGGATGGGTATGAGCCAGTCCATCTTGCCAGTGGAGATGGCGTTCAGATTAACGCCAATAAGAAATCCCTGTTCATGGTGCGTTTCGAGGATCCCGGCTATTTTTATCGAAACCTGACATCCTACATGTCACAACACCCCCTATTCAGCACAAAGATCAATGACAGCATAAATGGATAATCAACATTCACCCGACAAAGAAGTCATCACGCTGCGCTGCAACCGATGCGGTCGACCGATCACCCCTGAAGAGGCGATACAAACGCCCACAGGATATCGCTGCCCGGACTGCGTCCAACGCCAGCAGAAAGTCTTTGATACCAGCCAACCCCTGGATTATGTCATCGGTTTTATCATTGCCGCCGTTCTATCCTTTGTTGGCAGCCTCATCACCAGGGCGATTGGTTTTTTTACATTTTTGCTGGCCCCAGCCGCAGGTGTGGCGATTGCTGAAGCTGTGCGCCTTGTAATCAAGAAGCGTCGTGGCAAGAAGTTGTTCAGAGTGATCCTTGCAGGTGTGATCCTTGGGGGACTCCCGTTGATTCTGGACAGTGTCATTAACCTCGTATTGCGGTTGAGCGCCGGATCCTTCAACCTGTTAGGACTCTTACCCCTCGGGTATCAAATCTTATATCTCGTGCTCGTCGTTCCTTCCGCTTATTATCGCCTTTCTGGCAGCCGCCGACTTTGAAGAGATCGATTAGAAGCTATCTATGTTAACCGAACTATATATTGAAAATTTTGCCATTATCCAAAATTTGCGTTTAGAATTTGCTCAGGGCCTGGTGATCTTCACCGGCGAGACTGGGGCAGGAAAATCGATCATCCTGGATGCGCTGGAAGCGGTTTTAGGCGGTCGCGCCGAGACAACCGCTATCCGCACTGGTGCAGACTGCGCCTTGATTGAAGCGACTTTCCATTTAGGGTCGAACATCAAAGCCCCTGTCCATGCTTTGCTAGAAGAAGAAAACTTGCTGGATGATCCAGACTTCGTCACAATGGTGCGTGAGATCCGCCTTGAAGGTCGCAATACCTCCCGCATCAACGGGCGGATGGTGACTGCCACGTTGCAGCGAGAAATTGGTGCGTACCTGGTTGATATACATGGACAATCGGAACATCTCTCCCTTCTAAAAGTGCGAAATCACTTGCGTTTGTTGGATAGCTTTGCGGATGTAGGACCGATTTTAATGGAATATCAGGGGGTTTATGAGAAACTTCGCAAGGTTCGCAAGGATTTGAGGACTTTACGCCAGGATGAAAAGGATGCTGCCCGTCACGTAGATATGCTCACCTTCCAAATCCAGGAGATTGACGCAGCCAAACTGCAGCCTGAAGAAGAAGTAACATTGAAACAAGAGCGCACACGCCTGGCAAATGCAGAAAACCTGGCAAAATTTTCCCAGAACGCTTTGATAATGATTGAGGAAGGCGGTCCGGAAATGCCAGGCCTCAGTGAGATATTGGGTGAGGTGGTGGAGGCGCTCCGTAGCTTATCCCGCATTGATCCGACGACCGATCCCTTGTTTGAGCGCTCAGAATCCTATCTGACGGGTTTGCGCGACCTCGGGATGGAACTTCAAGCGTATGCGGAAAACATCGAATTTAACCCAAGACTCCTTGACAGTATTGAGGAACGGATTGACCTGATTAATAACCTCAAACGGAAGTATGGCAATACCATCGAAGAGATCTTGGCGTTTGGTGAACGCGCCCGGGAAGAATTGGAATCAATCACGCACGCTGGGGAACGATTGGAAGCGTTAGAAATAGAAGAGGATCATCTTCTGGAAAAGCTGGCGGAAAAGGGCAATCGGCTCAGCCAAATGCGTCACGAGGCAGCTGAATCCCTCAGTCGATTGGTCGAAATTGAACTGGATGATCTCCGGATGGAAAATGCACGCTTCCAGGTTTTAATTGGGGATCATCCCGATGAGGCAGGGTTGCCCTTAGGGGGTGGAAAGCGGGTGGCTTTTGATGCCAATGGCTATGACCGGATTGAATTTATGGTGGAGACGAACCCGGGTGAGGGTTTTAAATCTCTTGTGAAAATTGCTTCTGGGGGTGAAACTTCCCGCCTCATGCTGGCATTAAAAAATGTGCTGGTCAAAGCGGATCAAATCCCGACCTTGATCTTTGACGAGATTGATCAGGGGATTGGCGGTAGGGTAGGGATGGTTGTGGGGGAGAAGCTTTGGAATCTTTCGCGCCAACACCAGGTGATGTGCGTCACACATCTGCCACAACTAGCTGGTTATGGTGACCAGCATTTCAAAGTCACCAAGGAAGTTGTGGATGGGCGGACACATACTGAGGTGCTTCAGCTCTTCGGAGAACCACGGTTGCAGGAATTGGCACATATGTTTGGTCCAATCAGTGATGGGACCTTACAATCTGCTGACGAAATCCTTCAAATGGTGAAGGAACACAAAGCATCCCTGTAAGCCGGCAAGAGGAGATTTTTTCGTCCCATTAATCATTATTCTAATTATCGATTAGAATTAGTTAAATTAATATCTTTAAGTGTAAACTTTTACTGGTAGTGGAAGGGAGCCATTATGCCTAGCTTAAATGATATTTTAGCAGTGATTTTAGGAGGCGGTCAGGGAAAGCGCCTGTATCCATTAACCCTCATGCGGTCCAAACCCGCTGTTCCAATCGCAGGAAAATACCGTCTGATCGATATCCCAATCAGTAACTGCATCAATTCCGATATTTACAAGATCGCGGTCCTGACACAATTCAACTCCGTCTCATTACACAGGCACATCCTCGGGACCTATACTTTTGATTCCTACCATGCAGGATGGGTGCAAATCTGGGCAGCGGAACAGACCATGGAGCGGATGGAATGGTATCAGGGGACAGCCGACGCCGTCAGAAAACAATTGCTAGAAATCCAGTCTGCGCGCTCCCAATATGTCCTGATCCTGGCTGGAGATCATCTCTACCGGATGGATTACTCAAAAATGGCACGCTTCCATTGGGAGAACAACGCCGATGTGACGGTAGCGGTACAACCCATAGAGCGCGAGAGTGCCTCCCGATTCGGGTTGTTAAAACGGGAAAGCAAGGGTCAGATCATTGATTTTGCCGAGAAACCTAAGGATCCGGTTGTTCTGGAAAATTTTGTCACTCGCGATGACCCTGATAAACCTTATCTGGCTTCGATGGGAATTTATTTCTTCAACCTGGACATGCTGGTTGATATCTTATCGCTCAAGCCAGGTGGGCAGGATTTTGATGACTTTGGCTACGACATCATCCCGTATTGTGTTAAAAATTCGATTAAGGTATTTGGTTATGAGTTTACGGGTTACTGGCGCGATATTGGGACCATTCGCTCCTTTTATGAGACCAATTTGGAACTCACCATGCCAAAACCGGCTGTGGATCTTTATGATCCTGAAAACCGTATTTATACCCATGCCCGCTTTTTACCCGGATCGCGCTTGTCAGATTGCCGGTTGCATAATGTGTTGATCGCAGAAGGCTGCAGGATCACTGACGCAACGATCGATCATTCCGTGATTGGTCTACGCAGTATCATCAAGAGCGGTGCTCGGATCAAGGACTCTGTATTGATGGGTGCGGATTATTACGATGAAACGGGCAGTATCCCCATTGCCATTGGTGAAAACTGCAACATTGAAGGGGCGATCATCGATAAAAACGTTCGCATGGGTCAGGATGTTACCATCAAGCCCTTCCCGCTGGGTACAGAATTTGATAAGGATACCTATTCGGTCAAAGATGGTATCGTGGTGATCCCAAAGCGCACGATATTACCATCTGGAACCTATATAGGACCGGAGGTTTAATCATAATCTTTTTCGGAGTGA
>CAZWDG010000054.1:0-8528 GCA_964633075.1 uncultured Candidatus Brevefilum sp. | reverse complement strand
CCCCTACATAATAATAAAAATATTTATTATTATCTCATAATGTAAAACCCGGTTAATGAAAGATTTTAAATAATCCATCCAATTTTCAACGATCTCTACCTATGAGCGTGATGATTGTTGTGATCAATCTTGATGTCCTGGAGCGGTACCACTTTGGCTCTGCCTTTATCTCATTCAGAATCCCCGGATTTAAGGATTGAAGATTATTACCACATGACGAACTCAAATTTCGGAATTCTGGTGTTTCCCCTTGATTAAGATCCCCGGGATTTAAAGATTGCAGATTATTACCACATGATGATCTCAAATCCCAGAAATCTGTCATTTCCAACTTTCTCAACTTCTATCACCATTTTCGATCTGATCGAGAATTATTTTGGAAATTACTATCCCATCGCGTATAATCCATATGACCTTATTAGGATTCTTTCATCCTGATAAAAACAGACAAATAACCGGAGGATTAATGAATTATCGACATTTAGGCAAAGCAGGGGTTAAGGTCTCAGAGCTCTCATTGGGTGCCTGGGTGACCTATGGCCATCAATTTGGCCTCGAAGAAGCGAAAAAGATCATGGCCGCTGCTTTTGATGCAGGGGTGAACTTCTTTGACAATGCGGAAGCTTATGCGAACGGCCAGGCAGAGATTATCATGGGGGAAGCCCTCAAGGACTTAGGGTGGGCGCGCAAGGACTACTTGGTCTCCACCAAGATCTTTTGGGGCGGCGATGGACCGAACGATCGTGGCCTTTCTTACAAACACATTATCGAGGGCGTTAATCTTGCCCTCAAACGTCTCCAGTTGGAATATGTAGATTTTGTCTTCGCCCACCGACCCGATCCTGAAACACCCATCGAAGAGACGGTGTTTGCCTTCAACCAGGTGATCCGTGAGGGGAAGGCGTTCTACTGGGGCACTTCAGAGTGGTCAGCGGCCGAGATCATGCGGGCGGCAGAGCTCGCCCGACGCAATAACCTGCGCCCCCCCTCGATGGAACAACCTCAATATAATTTGTTGCATCGTAAACGATTTGAAGTGGAGTATGCCCCGCTCTACAAGGAGCTTGGATATGGCACAACGACCTTTAGCCCCTTATCTGGCGGTTTACTGACAGGTAAATACAATGACGGCACAATCCCGGAAGGCAGCCGGGCAAGCTTGAAAGACTTTGAATGGGTCAAGGAACGTGTGCAAGATGAATCTAAGCTGAATGTAACCCGGAAGCTTGCCAAGGTAGCCGATGATTTGGGCGTAACATTGGCACAGCTGTCTTTGGCTTGGCTGCTGAAGAATCCTAATGTCAGCACGGTCATCACCGGCGCCAGTAAGGTCTCTCAGCTGGAAGAAAACATGAAAGCTGTGGAGGTCAAGCATCTGTTGACCGAGGATGTCATGGATCGCATTTATGAGATCATCAAAGATATTGATGGGTAAGTCGCCTTTTTGACACTAGAATTTAAAATGGCTGCTGAGAGTGATCTGGCAGCCATTTTTAATAGGTTTAAGGATCAAACTGCTGAAAAAATCAACAATCAACGCTACCGTTGGAATCAGAATTTTGCACTCCTGATAACTATTATTTCACTGACATTCAGGTTAAAATGAAATTGTCACTCAATATCTAAAACGTAAAGGACAGCCTATGCCTCCCATTTTATATCTCCTTGATGGACACGGCCTCGCCTATCGGGCTTATTATGCCCTGACCGCCGGAGGAACGCGCACGAGCACTTTTCAGACCAGCAGCGGGGAGCCAACTGCAGGGGTTTATGGTTTCACCAGCATCCTGTTAAGAATTTTTCAACAGGAAAAACCGGATTACCTGGCAGTGGTATTCGATAAAGGCAAGACCTTTCGCCACAAAATGTATGAGGGCTATAAAGGCACGCGCGCTAAAATGCCGGATGATTTGCGGTCACAGGTTGAGCGCATGCGAGAAATTGTGGATGCCTTTAATATCCCCCGACTGGAAAGAGAAAATTACGAAGCCGACGATGTCTTGGGCAGCGTCTCACGCTGGGCAACTGAGGAAAAGGGTTTGGGTGTCAAGATCATCACTGGAGATAAGGACTTGCTCCAACTGGTCACAGACCGGGTGGTGGTCAACCTGGCAGGCAGCAAATTGTCGGATGCAAAGGATTTTTTCCCTGAGGATGTCCAAAAGAAACTGGGTGTCCCCCCTGAGCAGGTCGTGGATTTTAAGGCTTTGTGCGGTGATCCCTCGGATAACATTCCTGGCGTTAAAGGAATCGGGGAGAAAACCGCCATCAAGCTCCTGGAAGAGTATGGCTCTTTAGACGGGATCTACGCACACCTGGATGAGATCGGCGGTCGTATGAAGTCCATCCTTGAGGAAAATAAGGAGGTCGCCTATCTCAGCCAGAAACTCTCACGGATCGTAACCGACCTGGATATGAAGCTGGATTTAGACCAGGCTCGGATCGATCGCTTCAATCCTCATGCAGTGGAGAAATTATTTCGAGATTTGGAATTCCGTTCATTGATGGAACAACTTAACACCTTGGTGGGAAAGATGCACCCCTTGATGCCCGAGGGCGAACAAATGGACCTGTTCGCGGGAACTCAAGCCTCTGGGACAGAAAACCAATTGCCGACCAGGATTAAAACCACGCTAGTAAACAGCCCCAAGGCGCTGGGGGATTTAAAGAAAGCCTTAGAAAAAGCTGAGATGATCGCCCTAGATACCGAAACCACGGACACCGATCCCATGCGGGCGAAACTGGTAGGGATTTCCCTGGCCATCCATCCTGATCAAGGCTACTACATTCCTGTAGGGCATCAGGAAGGGGACCAACTTGAGTTGCAAGCGGTTTTTGATGCCCTCTCAGAGGCCTTGACGGACCCCAAGATCGGCAAAGCAGGACATAATCTGAAATATGACTATCTTGTGCTAAAAAGAGCGGGACTCACTGTTTCGCCCCTGACCTTTGACACAATGATCGCAGAATGGTTGATCAACCCCGCCTCTCGCAATCTGGGATTAAAAAACCTGGCATGGGTGCGTCTGGGCTATGAGATGACCCAAATTGAGGCTTTGATCGGTAAAGGTCGCGGACAGAAGACCATGGATCAGGTGCCGATCTCAGAGGTGGCAGGTTATGCGGCAGCTGATGCTGCCATTTGCCTGCGCCTGATCCCGCAACTTCAAGAAGATCTGCAAAAGCAGGGGGCGATGTCCCTTTTCCAGTCGATGGAAATACCCTTGATTCCAATCCTAGCCGCTATGGAAGAATCGGGCATCAAGCTGGACGTGGATTTCTTTAGCAGTTTTTCCCACGAATTAGAAAAAAGCCTGAAAGAAATGGAAGACAAGATCCAGAACGCCGTTGGCGAGGCATTTAACTTGAACTCCACACAACAACTATCGGAGGCTTTATTCGACAAACTAGGTCTGGAACCACCTGACCGCACCCGGAAGACCTCCTCTGGATATTACTCCACGGCTGCAGACGTACTGGAAGGGATGCGGGGACAGCACCCGGTGATTGAATGGGTGCTCGAATACCGTGAATTAGAAAAATTACGCTCGACCTACGTCGATGCGCTGCCAATGCAGATTAACCCCGAAACCGGTCGAGTGCATACCTCCTTTAACCAAACAGGGACGGTGACCGGACGGATTGCCTCATCGGATCCAAATTTACAGAACATTCCCACCCGCACGGAGATCGGCAGGCGCGTCCGCAATGGGTTCATCGCCCAGGAAGGTTATCAACTGCTGTCGGTGGATTATTCACAGATTGAACTGCGCATTGTGGCGCATATGTCCCACGATGAAGCCATGCTCGCCGCTTTCCGAGCCGATCAGGATATCCACGCCACCACGGCAGCCGCTGTGCACGACATTGACCTTGCGGATGTGACCCCTGAGATGCGCCGCCATGCCAAGGCGATCAATTTTGGTTTGATCTATGGGATGAGCGCCTATGGTCTGACCAATGCCACTGACCTCACCCTGGCGGAAGCGGAGAATTTTATTGAGGCTTATTTTAAAGAATTTCCTGGCGTTAAAGGCTATTTGGATGGGATCCGCGAAAAAGCAGCCAAACAAGGCTATGTGGAAACGCTGTTGGGGCGTCGTCGCTACTTCCCCAACCTCGAGCGCGGCGCTGCCTACACGATCCGCCAACGCGAAGAACGGGAAGCAATCAATGCTCCCATCCAGGGCACGGCAGCAGACATTATTAAATTAGCCATGCTGCAACTCCCCGATGAGATTCAAAAAGCTGGCCTCAAGGCTAAAATGTTGTTACAGGTTCACGATGAGTTGATCTTTGAAGTCCCCAACTCGGAACTAAAAACAACCGCCAACCTGGTCCGACGGGTGATGGAAAATGCGTTCACACTGGATATCCCCCTCAGCACAGAAGCCAAAGCTGGGGAGAGCTGGGGTGATATGCAAAAGGTGGACGGATAGGTTAAAGCCTTCTACAGATCTTCTCTACAATTGACCCTAATACAACAAAAAACAAATCTGAGGAGTGCAGCCTTCAAGCTGCATTCTTTTTGTATTGTCTTATCAGCTTGTTTACTTGATTGTCCATCCCCATTCAGCAAAAATCAAAGAAAACTCAAACCATCATCGCCACGCGACTGTAGAGCTGTTCCCGTATCTGCAGCACCTGCCGGCGTAGTCTGTCATCCGTTTCCATCAGGTTGTTGACTTTGTCGCAAGCATACATCACCGTGGTGTGATCCCGTCCGCCAATGAGCTCACCGATCTGGGGCAAGGAGACATTGCCCTCCTCACGCAGCAAGTACATGGCGATTTGGCGGGGCAGGGCGATTTCACGGGTGCGCTCACGACCTAAGAGCTGATCATTTGAAATGCCAAAAGCCCTTGAGACAGCATCCAGGACATCATCCGGTTGCAGGTCCACCCCATGCGGCAGGAAATCTGATAAGGCATTATGAGCTAATTCAAGGGTTAATGGGATGCCGGTCAGGTCTGAGTATGCCAGAACACGGTTAAGCGCCCCCTCAAGCTCACGAATATTGGACTGTACCTGACGGGCGATCATCTCTAAAATATCCGCCGGAACTTCACGCCCAGCACGCTCTGCTTTTGAACGTAAAATCGCCAAACGTGTTTCAATATCAGGCGCCTGGATATCCGCTGTCAGACCCCACTCAAATCGAGAACGTAAGCGCTCCTCCAGCGTCACCAGTGCTTTTGGTGAACGATCCGATGAAATCACTAACTGCTTGTTTTGTCCATGCAGGGTGTTGAAGGTATGAAAAAACTCTTCCTGTGTGGATTCTTTACCAGCGATGAACTGGATATCATCAATCAATAAAACGTCAATCTGGCGGTATTTTTCGCGAAAGGCAGGCGTGGTGTGCGTGCGGATGGCATTGATCAGGTCGTTGGTAAACTCCTCAGATGAGACATACAAGACACTTTGGTTTGAAGGTTGGCAGGCATTCCCGATGGCATGCAACAGATGCGTTTTCCCAAGGCCAACGCCACCATATAAAAACAGTGGGTTATATGCTCTGGCGGGACTTTCAGCGACAGCCATACAGGCAGCATGCGCCAAACGGTTATTAGCACCCACAACAAAGTTATCAAACCGGTAGCGACCGTTAATGGTTGAGTAGTCATTGGCTGGTGGCTGGGATGGGAGCGTTTGGACGATTTCTTCTGATTTGTGGATCAACGTATTGGGAGACCAGACTTTAAAATTTGTTGAAACGGTCTTTCCCATCATACCGGTGAGTATCCTGGAGATTTTCGCGCTTAATCGATCATCAAGCCAATCCCGTGCATATGCGTTTTTGACACCAATCTCAAAACAACCTGTGTCCTTATCATAGCCTAAAAATTCTGCGCTGCTTACCCAGGTATCAAAGGATGCCTTAGACATTTCTAATTGAAGTTGTCCGAGCGCGGCTTGCCAGGCATGCTCTGCTTTCATCCATCAGTCCTTTCTTCTTCGATCCGCATCCCCCGCCAATGATTTGATTTATTGTAACTACTCACGCAGCTCTCCTGCTGAAGGGGGAGGTGAGGTGTGGCGGTGAAGCCGTCATACCACATCCCCCAATTCCTCGCAGGCTGAGTAGTTACGATTTATTTATGAAAACGCCACTGATGAGGGGATTCAGTGGCGGTGTAAAAAGCAACAATTGAAATTGCTTCCCAAGGCTAAAACTTCGTCGCCTGCTTGGTAATTTTGTAGTTAGATTCTAACTGATATCCTAAATTGCCTCAAGCGGATTCAGTCCAATTTGGTTAAAAATTCTTGATTCTTTAAGACATGATTACCTTAAAAAATAGCAATAAATTGACAAATATTAACCTTGGCGATTTGTTTTCTGTGAGTCTCCAATTTAGCGCCCCTTTTATCGGTGCACCCCTATATATAGGGGTGACAACCTTAAAAACGTCCATCGATCTTGTATCTAGGGGATTCCAGGGAGTCTCGAAATGAGAGGAAATGCTCATATGTTCGAAAATGAGATTCAATTTTTGGAATCTGAGCGATAATCAGCCATCATCATCTCTGCCGCACGCCGACCGATCTCCACGGCGAAGTTCGTCCCACGATCCCAGGGATAGACCTGACTCATACTGGCAAAGTACAACCCGGGAATGGGTGTACGGATCTCCGGAATGTTTTTGGAATGATTCACTAGAGGTACGGGCTGCGCATATTTTGTCCGAAACAACCAGGTTTTCTTGACCCACTCGAGTGTAAATTTGGGATTAAATTTGGCAAAATGGGGTAAAAACCGACTTTCCAATTCCTCCTGGGTCAGGCCAAAGTTTTCATGATCTTGCGGGAGATAATCACCCACATAAACGATGCGGTCCCCACCAAAGTATTGCGGTGAGAGGTAATTGGTATGTTCAACGAGAGAAAGAAATGGGAATCCAGCCGATTTGGGAATATTGTACCAGTAGTAACCTTCCTCTGAAAGCTGGTGCGTCAGAGAAAAGACCATCACCACTGCTCCCATACTCTTCAATGATAAAAGCCCCTCAAGGTACGCCTTGGGAAGACCCGGTGCAAGTCGGGCCAAAAGGCCGGGGGAGGTCGTAGCCAGTGCTTGATCGAAAAGATGCACTTGACCACCCTCTGTTTGGATGGATACCCCCTGCCCTGGCACGGAATCAATTCTCTGCACGGTCGTGCTGAGCTGGATTGAAACCCCCATCTCGCGCAGGCGATCGGCAAATTTATTAGCAAATTCCTGAAAACCGCCTTTGAATGTACCCAGACGGGTGGTACGGGCATGCAAACGCGCCCACAGCCAGGCCATGTTCACCACTTTAGCATATTTCTCGCCAAACTTGCCAATCATCATCGGTTCCCACATGGATTCATATACTCTGCTGCCAGCCCATTTTCGCATCCAGGCATCCACGGTGGTCTTCTCGAGCGGCTTCCAATTACTCGTCAGGCGCAAGTAAAGGCCGACCAGCCCGAAGCGAATCTTGTTGATCCCCCAACCCAAACCCGGGTACAGCAACGCAGCTGTAATTGAATCAAAGGGGTAAAACTTCCCGCGATCATACATGACGGTTAACGGGCGTGGGAAGATCACCTGATCTGACCAACCCAATTCATCGATCAAACCCAGGATATATTTATCCGATTGGAACCAATGATGATAGTAGCGCTCCACCGTCCAATCCCAATGTGGTTCTTTAAATCCAGCAGCTAATCCACCGACCTGATCAGCAGCTTCAATAACAGTCACAGAATAGCCGGCTGCGGCAAGGTCATAGGCAGCGGATAAGCCCCCAATCCCCGCCCCAATCACCGCAACACAACGTTTGTCAGTCTTCATCACGTTGGCCTTTCGTCCGGGTGGCTTCCTCAGCCTGTGCTTGCATTTCACCGATGTCCAGGGTCCACTTCAGACCTTCACGCACAAAATAGATGGCACCGAGCAAGGTAACCGGGACCCATAAAGCCATCCGCAAGACCAGCGTATACCCTAAGGCAGGTTCTGGGGGAATGCCAAAAGCCTGCAACATCGCTCGCCCAGCGGCATCAAAAGTACCCAGTCCACCCGGCGCAGCGGGGATGAGCAAGACCATGTTGACCATGCCATTCAGCAACATGAGCTGGCGCAGATTAAGTTCCAATCCTAATGCCTGGCTTACACTCCAATATAAACCCGTCTCAAAGATCCATATCAAGACCGAGGTTAGAAAGATCATCACCGCATCCTTGGGCGATCGCAGGCTCATCAATCCTTCCAGGAAACGATCAGCGATATTAATCACACCCTGCCGCCAGCGTTCCGGGGCAATTTTATTGATGATGCCATGGATCAGCTGCATGGCCGGTTTAGGGAACAGCGCCACGGCGAAAAAGACGACCAACCCAGCCGTGAAGATGACCGCAGACCAGGTTGCCAAACCACTTAATTGTGTAACGGTGTTTGCGCCAGGTAGGTTAACCAATTGCCCCAGGTTGAGCAATACAAAGCCAGCGACCACGACCGCATCAAAAATCCGCTCAACGACAATCGTCGCCAGGCTGGCAGAGAT
>CAZWDG010000053.1:0-8540 GCA_964633075.1 uncultured Candidatus Brevefilum sp. | reverse complement strand
GTGTTGAAACTCTCAAAAAAATATCCTTATCAAGAGATCTATGCAAATTGTCTTTTCTGAAAAAACATGTTTTTATGTTCCAGTCTGTTGTTTGTATTTAAGCAAGGCCGAGAAAAATCATTTTCTACATCCGATTTTATGAAATGGATCGCTAAAACCGCTGGACAATGGAGGAAACCATGCTAAACTTAAGTGTGTTCAGCTACAACCATCACCCTTCTGTGGTGAAAATGTTGCCAAAATATATTCGACGTGGATTTTCAGTTAGGAGAAGAGTTAGAGGTTGCTGTTTTAAAAATTACAATTTTCATCTTAATACTGGGATTAGCTGCTATTAGCGCTTGGTCAATTAATTGAATGACACAATTTTTTGGTCATGTCTGGTTCGAGCAAAGAATTTGCACCCATTTGATTATTGCGTGAGAAACCTATAGAAATGTGTCTGGCGGAGACTGCGTAACTATTGAAATCACGACTGAATTCCCTAATTGACGCATTGTTACCTGTGCTAGCCACACTGGCCGCCTTGCTTGTTGGTGCAGTGATGTTGATCTTGTTGAAAGTCAATCCAATTATTGCATACAAAGCTCTTTGGGATGGCGCTTTTGGCAGTTCCAATGCCGTTGCAGAGACTCTAGTCAAAGCTACGCCTTTACTTCTAGTTGGACTGGGTATCTGCATCTCTTTCCGGGGAAATGTAATCAATATTGGTGGTGAAGGGCAAATGATCATCGGGGCGATCCTTGCAACATGGGTGGGTTTGAATTTCACCGATTTACCGGGATGGTTAATGATTACACTTGCCATGTTAGCAGGAATTTTGGGCGGGGGAATCTGGGGTGGGATTCCAGGTATGCTAAAAGCCTATTTCAACGTTAATGAGATTTTAAGCACTGTGATGATGAATGCAATCGCGGTGCAATTAATGAACTTCCTTCTGCGCGGACCAATGATTGATCCGGCGCAAGCTCAAGTGGCGTCGCAGATTCCCCAAACTGCTCGACTGGAGGAAATTTTCCGCTTGCCGCGTTTAATTCCTACTCGTTTGCATCTTGGCGCTTTGATTGCGGTCATCCTTGCCATACTTGTATACATTCTATTGTGGCGCACAACGCTTGGTTATCGTATCCGCGCGGTTGGGGAAAACCTATCTGCATCGAAATATGCAGGTATTAAAGTACAACGTTATATGGTTCTTGCTATGTTGTTGAGCGGGGCATTTTCAGGGTTGGCTGGTGCGACTCAAGTCTTTGGCGTGAACTACCGCATGATCACAGATGGTTCAGCCACAGGCTTTACTGGGAGCGCTGGATTTAATGGAATTGTTGCGGCATTGTTCGGACAGTTACATCCGATCCTGACCATTCCTGCTTCAATCCTATTCGGTGGACTCCTGGTTGGTGCGAACACAATGCAGAGATTGGTCCAGGTTCCTTCAGCCTTGATCACTGCTTTAAATGGACTGGTTGTCGTTTTCGTCGTCAGCAGTGAGATATGGCGTAAAAGACGACAACGAAAGAGACAGATGGTTGCCCAGCAGAAAGATAACCCTCCACTTCGCCCAGAAGATAAACAGGTAAATCCAATGGAGACGGGCGCATGATTTCCGACCTCTTTTCTATCACCGTTGTAATCGGAATTATTTCATCTGGAATACGATTGGCAACCCCGTATTTATATGCATCTATCGGTGAGACATTCGGCCAACGCAGTGGGGTATTAAACCTTGGGGTTGAAGGTCAAATGTTGTTAGGCGCCTTTACCGCATTTTATATAACGCTCAAAACTGGAAGCCTGTGGGGTGGCGTGTTGATGGCCATGATTGTTGGTGCATTGATGGGACTGGCTATGGCTTATGTGACGGTCAATCTGCATGCCGTACAAGGTATTAGCGGAATTGGTTTTTATCTATTCGGCTTGGGAATGAGTAACCTGCTTTTTCAGAAATTGGTGGGTACCGTGGAAACGGTCCAAGGTTTTCCAAAGATTTACATTCCCGGATTGAGCAACATTTCGGGCATTGGTGATATTTTCTTCAGCCAAAATATACTGGTTTATATCGCATTTTTGCTTGTACCTCTCGCGTGGTTTGTATTAAATAAAACAAATTTGGGATTAATGATCCGCGCAGTGGGAGAAAACCCTGATGCTGCTGATTCGCTCGGTGTAAGCGTGACCCGTGTTCGATATTTCACCATCATTCTTGGCGGAATACTATCCGCACTTGGCGGTGCATCTCTTTCAATTGGTCTATTGAACGTTTTCCAACAAAATATGACCAGCGGGCTTGGCTTTATTGCAGTTGCGTTGGTGTACTTCGGTGGGTGGCGTCCGTGGGGTGTTTTAGGCGGTGCGCTGTTATTCAGCATGGTGAATTCATTGCAACTCTGGATTCAAGTTTTAGGCATTCCCATCCCCTCTGAAATTGCATTGATGATGCCATATGTGCTTACGATTTTGGTTTTGGTTGCTTCTGTTTCGAGAGTCCGTAGCCCATCGGCATTGACAAAACCCTTCGAGCGGGAGGATTAACTTGTGAAAAGAAGTGGATGCTCGGATTGTTCCCGGAAAAACCTAA
Organism: uncultured Candidatus Brevefilum sp.; assembly: GCA_964633075.1. Classification (GTDB taxonomy): domain Bacteria; phylum Chloroflexota; class Anaerolineae; order Anaerolineales; family Anaerolineaceae; genus Brevifilum. Next base: position 5,962 of record CAZWDG010000053.1, on the reverse strand, counting down.
AGGAAACCAGAGGAGGTGTATAAAAAATATTTGATAAATATCAGAACCCGTTTACTTGAAGAAGAAAGATCGTGTGTTTAATTAAAAAAGGAGAACAGAATGAAAAAGCCTTACAAAATCATAATCGGATTACTCGTGCTAACCTTAGCTTTCACAGCTTGCGCCCCCGCTGCAGTAGAAGAACCCGTGGAAGTCGAAGAACCAGCAGCAGTGGAAGAAGAAGCTCCGGTTGAAGAACCTGTAGAACCATTCCGTGTGGCTGTGGTGATGCCCAGCGCCATCAATGATCTGGCTTTCAGCCAGAGTATGTATGATGCACTCCTCAGTATTCAAGAAGAAATGGGTGGGCCTGAGGTCTTTGATTTCGTCTACTCTGAAAACATGTTTGTTGTGGACGATGCTGCTGCGGCTATCCGTGATTATGCCACCCAGGGTTTTGACCTTGTGATTGCTCACGGCTCCCAATACGGCTCTTCCCTACAGGAAATTGCGCCAGACTTTCCTACTACCAGCTTTGCCTGGGGCACAACAGTGGATACCTTTGGCCAGCCCAATATCTTCGCTTATGAAGCTGCTTCCCAAGAAGGCGGCTATGTCAATGGAGTAATGGCGGCAACCCTTTCTACCAGCAAGGTGATCGGTGTAGTCGGTCCAATTGAAACCGGTGATGCCAAGTTGTACGTTGATGGTTTCAAAGTTGGCGTAACATCGACAGACCCAGAGGTTCAAGTGAATGTGAACTATATTGGTTCATTCTCTGACGTTGCTTTGGCTTCCGAAGCCGCGACCACTCACATCTCCGCGGGCGCTGATGTATTAACCGGTACAGCGCAGATGGTTGTTGGTGCGATTGGTAAAGCCCAAGAAGCGAATGTGTTGTGGTTTGGTACTCAATCCAACCAATCATCGCTTGCGCCTTCCATTGTGGTGGCCAGTCAGGTTTACCATTGGGAGGTCATACTCAAAGAGATGATTGGCCTTATTCAAGAGGGAACACTCGGCGGGCAGTCCTTCGTTATCAATCTTGCGAATGGCGGCCAGGTAATCGAATACAACCCAGCCTATGCTCTGCCAGATGATGTTAAGGCTTTGGCTGAATCAACTGTGCAAAGCATCATTGATGGAACTGTTACGATAAATCTGCCTTAAAACAAAGAAAATTAAGCATAAAAAGATTTCGGAAGACCTGGGGGACTTCCGAAATTTGAAAGTTTTTTTGGATTGTTATGATAACTAAATTAGAAAAACTTCCTTCTGGCCAAACCTGTATCGACAGCATGGAAATGCGTGGCATTACCAAGAGATTCCCCGGAGTGCTTGCTAATGACCATGTGGATTTTGATGTGAAGTCCAGTGAAGTCCATGCTTTACTTGGTGAAAATGGAGCCGGTAAAAGCACATTGATGAAGATCCTCTATGGAATGTATCGTCCGGATGAAGGTCAGATTTTATTGAATGGCAAACATGTCACAATTGAGTCGCCGGCTGATGCGATCAAATTAGGTATCGGTATGATCCACCAGCATTTTATGCTTGTGCAATCCCTGACTGTTGTAGAAAATGTAGCCTTGGGGTTACCATCCTCCCGTGGTCCTTTAACCGATCTCGATCGCGTATCCAAGCGCATTAAGGAATTGGCCAGTATCTACGGTTTGAAAATTGATCCTGATTCATATATTTGGCAGCTATCAGTCGGTCAGCAACAACGGGTTGAAATTATCAAGGCACTTTATCGCGGTGCAGCATTGTTAATTCTGGATGAACCCACTTCTGTTCTCACCCCACAGGAAGTGGACGAATTATTTATCGTCATGCGCCAGATGGTGAAGGATGGTTATGCCCTCATCTTTATTTCTCATAAATTACATGAAGTAATTGATATCAGCAACCGTGTGACAGTTTTACGTAATGGAAAAAAGATTGGCACGCGTCCAACATCTGAAACTACAAAACAAAACCTTGCCAATTGGATGGTTGGTCATGACATTGATTTTGTTACCAAGCCTGGCAAAGCTGATCTTGGTGATGTTCGCTTAAGACTTGACAAAGTATCCTGTGAAAGTGACCGCGGCACCCTCGGATTGAATGAAGTCAGCCTTGAGATCCGTTCAGGTGAGATCTTCGGAGTTGCCGGTGTCTCCGGTAATTGTCAGCGTGAATTGGCAGAAGCAATTACAGGTTTACGGGAAATTACCGGGGGACGGATCTTCTTGGATGGGAAAGATGTTACAGATTTTGCGCCGGGTGATCTAACAAACCGAATGTTATCATATATACCCGAAGAAAGAATGCGCGATGGCATAATTAAAAACTTTACCGTTGCAGAAAATATGATCCTGCGCGAACACCACAAACAACCATTCTCCAATTTGGGCTTCTTGAAATTAAAAGACATCTCCATTCATACAGATAAATTGATCTCTCAATTCCAAGTAAAAACCCCATCCCAGGCAACTCTCGCCAAGAATCTTTCTGGCGGGAACATTCAAAAATTAGTTCTTGCTCGCGAAATCTCGAGAAACCCGCGCGTCATCATTGCTGCACAGCCGACTCGTGGTCTCGACATTGGCGCAACGGAGTATGTCCGTGAACAATTGCTCGATCAGCGCAAGAGAGGTGCGGCAATCATGCTTATCTCTGAAGATCTTGACGAGATTCTTGCTCTTTCAGATCAGATTGCGGTGATATATGAAGGCAGGATCATGGGTATTCTTTCCCGGCATAATTCCACAAGGGAAAGGATTGGCTTGTTAATGGCAGGTGTCCATCCCGAAGAAAGGACCCCTGTTTAACATCATAGAATATTGATATAGTAATGCAATTTAACTCTATCGGTTTGGTAGTCACTATTTGCGGAATTGAGCCTGACCGAGAAAAGAATCGATCATATGGGTTATTCAAGGATACACTTAAAACTGCGTGGTCACGTGCTGATGATCATGATCGTTGAAAAATTTTCTGTTTGCTACCGAGATATTCATAAGAACTTTAATGGACTTTACCACTAAGACACGGGGACACTAAGATTATTTCCGTAGTTCAGTACTTCCTTGGTGAAAAAATGGAAAAACAACTCTCTCTTACTATCAATAACATACAATACTCTCTTCCCTCGAAGCCAGGCGAAACTCTTGCTACTCTCCTTCGTCAAAGGTCTCACCTCACAGGGACAAAAATCGGGTGTGGTGAAGGTGTGTGCGGCGCGTGCACAGTCCTGGTGGATGGCAAGCCAATTTTATCCTGTGTCTATCCCGCCGAGCGTGCCGATGGCAGGACAATTTTAACCATTGAGGGACTTGCCCAGCGTGTGAACCAAGAGATGAAACTTCACCCACTTCAGGAAGCCTTCGTTAAATACGGTGCGGTACAATGCGGATTCTGTACCCCAGGTCAAATAATGACCGCTTATGCATTGCTCAAGCGCAACCCTAATCCCAATAGGGCAGATATTCGTTTCGCTCTCAAGGACAGACTTTGCCGTTGTGGTGGATATCCTTCAATTGAAAATGCTATCCTTGCCGCTGCACAATCCTTGTTGACAGGTGAACCGATTACGTCACCACATATCCCTGATTCGGTTCACACGCATGCAGTTGTTGGTCATAAATATTTGCGACCTGACGCAATCGAAAAAGTTACTGGCGAAGCAATTTATACAGATGACCTTATATTCGACGGCATGTTATACGCCAAAGCTCGCCGTGCGATGGTACCTCATGCAATACTTAAAAAATTGGACATTTCCAAAGCAAAAGCATTAAAAGGTGTGATGGCGGTATTAACTGCAGAGGACATTCCTGGTGAACACAATCATGGATTGGTCATCTCCGATTGGCCAACGATTGTTGGGATTGAGGAACGCATCAGATACGTGGGGGATACAATCGCAATCATAGCAGCGGAAACCCAACAGATCGCCGAGCAGGCATCAGCGTTGATAGAAGTGGAGTTTGATACGCAGCCTGTGATTACGAATCCAGTTCAAGCTCGTCAAGAAGGTCAACCGCAACTTCATTCAAATGGGAATTTGCTCAAGCATATTAAAGTCCGCAAAGGCGATATAGATGCAGGTTTTATAGAAGCAGATGTAATTCTTGAACATACTTTTCATACTCAGATCACTGACCATGCGTTTCTTGAACCTGAGTGCAGCATTGCTGTGCCCACGTCCGATGGTCGCATTGAAATTTATGTTGGCTCACAAATCCCATATTCGGATCGGACGCAAGTGGCGCGTGTGATGGGATGGCTTGAGAAGCGTGTGCGCGTGGTGGGGCAATTGGTCGGCGGCGGCTTCGGCGGCAAGGAAGATGTGGCCGGGCAGATTCACACCGCAATGTTGGCGAATGTGACTCAACACCCTGTGAAATTATTATTTGATCGCCAAGAAAGCTTTCTCGTGCATCCCAAACGGCACGCCACACAAATTCGCGTGAAGATTGGCGCAAAGAAAGATGGGCACATTGTTGCAGTGGATACTGAACTTTATGGCGATACAGGCGCATATGCGTCGCTCGGCGAACAGGTGATGACCCGCGCTACTACGCACTCTGCAGGCCCTTATGATGTACCACATGTGCGCGCCGATTGTTACGCCATGTACACCAACAATCCACCTGCAGGTGCGTTCCGTGGTTTTGGTGTTACGCAATCTACATTTGCAATTGAGTCTATGATGGACATGCTCGCCGAAAAATTAAACATAGAACCAGTTGAATTTCGACGAATGAATGCGCTTCGCCTTGGAAGTGTTACCAATACCGGACAAGAATTGCTTGATTCAACGGGATTGACGGAATGTATCGATAAAGTAGATGCAGAAATGCGGAAATCCAACCCCTATCCTTTCAAGCCATTGGTTGATCCCGCTCAACCTAATCTGGTACGCGCTTGGGGTTTTGCCGCTGCTTATAAAAACACGGGGCTCGGCGGCGGTGCACCTGATAAATCTGGCGCAGAAGTGGAACTGTATGACGATGGCACCTTTGAAGTACGAAGCTCCTCAGCAGAAATGGGGCAAGGACTTGTTTCTGTCATGCGTATGATCGTCGCTGAAGAAATGTCAGTCGCACCTGACAAAGTCCGCGTTCATGTCATGGATACAGACTTGACTCCCGATGGTGGTCCTACAACTGCCTCGCGTCAAACATTTGTGACAGGTAATGCTTCTCGGTATGCAGCAAAGACATTACGCAATGCCATCACGGCCATAATGGCTGAAAAATATGATGTGAAACCTGAACAAATAAAATTTCAAGATGGCTTTATCCACGCTAATGAACATTCGATATCATACGCGGATGCTGCAAAGGAAATGAAAGCTATGAGGCAACGTACCCGGGTTTTATATGTATACGAAGCCCCCAAGACCAAACCCCTCGGCACAGGTGGCAACATGCACTTCGCATTTTCTTATAGCGTGCAAGCCGCTGAAGTTGAAGTCAATACATTAACGGGCGGAGTCCGAGTTTTGAAAGTTATCGCCGCCAATGATGTGGGCATGGCTGTTAATCCACTTGGCTTACAGGGACAGGTCGAAGGCGGAGTGATGATGGGACTCGGCAATTGTCTTACCGAAGAATTCATCATGGATAACGGCTATGTGATCACCGATCATCTTGCGTGCTATCGTGTTCCTGGCATTATGCTCACACCTGAGATCACGTCCATCATCGTTGAACATCCCACCGTAGAAGGACCCTATGGTGCAAAGGGAGTCGGGGAGATTAGCAGCATCCCAACCACACCCGCAATCACGAACGCGATTTACAATGCAGTTGGCGTGAGGATAGATAGAACTCCTGTTGATCAGGAGTTAATCGCGAAGGCGTTGTGTGAGAAGAAGTCAACTCCTCATAACTAAGGATCTGCTGATCTACTGATGGTCGTCTTTTCAACGTCAGTTTCTGTTATCTTCCACTCAATCAAATTGTAATTTGTACTTTTCAAGTCTTCTTAGGGG
>CAZWDG010000052.1:0-8653 GCA_964633075.1 uncultured Candidatus Brevefilum sp. | reverse complement strand
GTGTTAAAATTCAATTATGACAACTTCCTTGAAGATCCGTCTTGGGCTGCGCCGGGCCTGGCGCAGTTTGCGGCTGGCGGCCCTGCTGACCGTTTTAGGCTTGGTGCTGGTCGGGGCGGTCGTCCCGGCAAGTGGGCTGCAATCGGCGGTGCGGGCGCGCACGCGTGACCGCGAGTTTGACTTTGGGACCTGGACGCTGGACGCGATCCTGGCCAAGTTCGCCGGCTGGGGATTGAGCCTGAACCGCTTTCTCGACCCTCAAACACAATCACAAGTTGTGCTGGAAACGCTGGAACAGGTGCGGCGGGTGAAGGAGCTGGAAGCCCAGGTGCTGTTGATCTACGCTGACCCCGCGGTGACTGACCCGGACGCCGCCAGTGCGCCCAGGCGTGAAAGCCTGGCGGTTGAGGCAGCACGGCTGGATGGGCTGCGACCGCTGGCAGAGGCGATCCTGCAGGCGCAGCTGCTGGAGATCCTCCAGGCGGCCCGGCTGGAGGTTTTGGGCCAGGTGGTGCCGCCCTCTTTGTTCCAATCCAGCACGATGCCCTATTCCCTGGTGATCTCCCCGCGGGAGGTGATTGCCCAGGCGCTGGAGGTTTCGCTGTCACCCGGCTTGACGACGGAAGCGATGGATAGGCTGGAGGAGGAGATCTTCACCGGCTTGAATCATGCGGCCCTGGTGGTGCCTGTCGGCGGCGTCGGCACCTATCCCACGATGGTGATGGAAACGGCGGATATTGTCTGGTTGACGGAGGTGATCGCCCACGAATGGACGCATAACTTCCTGACCCTGCGCCCCCTGGGGATCAATTATTACACGGATGATGCCTTGCGCACGATCAATGAGACCACGGCCTCATTGGCTGGCAAAGAACTGGGGCGAATGATCCTGGAGAAGTATTATCCCGAATTTGTCCCGCAAGAGGTCGAGCCTTCGCCAACTGGAAGTGTCCTGCTACGCCCTGAACCTGATCCAGAGGCCTTTGATTTCCGGGCAGAGATGCGCGTTACCCGGGTCGAAGTAGACCGTTTGCTGGCGGAAGGCGCGATTGAGGAAGCCGAGGCTTATATGGCGGCGCGACGGGCTTTCTTCTGGGAGAACGGTCATCTGATCCGCAAGCTCAACCAGGCGTATTTTGCCTTTTATGGCGCGTATAATGACGTCCCAGGCGGCGGCGCTGCGGGGGAGGACCCTGTCGGGCCGGCTGTGGTCGCCTTCAGGGCGAAATTTATCAGCCTGGGGGATTTTCTAAAAGCGATTTCCTGGGTGACTTCTTATGACGCCCTGCTGGAATTATTGGATGGTTGAGGGTTAAAGATCCAAATCATCGATGGGACCACTATCATCGCCTAACTCCGGAATTTCCTTGGCGATTTGTTCAGGATCCTGACCTTTTTCAAGGCGCGAGACCACCTCATTGAACTCGGGTCCCAACTCTTCCCCCATTTCATCACCCATGCGACGCATCAAGCGACCCAAAGCTTTGGGGTCTTCTTCAATTCCCTCCAATTGTGAGGGATCTCCAATGTCTTCCAGGCGGCTCTCATCCGATTTGGCGATTCGGAACCGTTCAATCCGACGGGCGATGTTGGCGCTTTTACAAAATGGACAGGTGACAAGCTTCAGCCCGTACTCTTCATACGTCAGGAAAATTTCGAATCGTTTTTTGCAGTTACAACAACGATAGGTGTAAGTCGGCATTGGCATTTCTCCAGTTCATGTTATAAAATACATTATAATCAAGGCTTAGTGTTTGGTTGAATTTTTGGTATTATAACCTGCCTGACCATTTGAACGTTAATCAGATCACCTCTGAGAAATCGAAACGAAAGCTTGATGACAGACATTGATTTTGACCTCATACAACCGCAAAAATCACCCTTATTGATCGTCATCTCAGGGCCTTCAGGCATTGGCAAAGATACGGTGGTCGAAGGAATGAAGGCGAGAAAGCTCCCATTTCGTTTTGTGATTACGGCTACCAGTCGTCGTCCACGGGCGTACGAAGTGGATGGTGTGGATTACTTCTTTTACAGTAAAGACGAATTTGAAGCGATGATTGAAAGAGGTGAATTGTTGGAACATGCCTGGGTTTACTCGGCGTATAAGGGGGTGCCGAAATCACAGGTACGCGAAGCCCTGGATTGCGGAGAAGACGTGGTCATGCGCCTGGATGTTCAGGGCGCGCAAACTGTTCACAATCTGTGCCCGGATGCCATCCTGATCTTCCTGACCGCCAGCAGTAAGGAAGAATGGCTGCGACGATTGAAAGATCGACGCAGTGAAACGGATGAAGAGCTGCAATTAAGGATTGCAACAGCTAAAGGGGAATTTCAAACCCTTGAGATCTTCGACTATATTGTCGTTAACAAAGAAAATGAACTGGATCACACACTGGATGTGATCGAGAGCATCATTACGGCTGAACACCACCGTGTCCATCCCCGAAAGGTACAGCTATGACCGATCCTGCTCAGACTGAGGGCGAACGTCCAACCCCTCCAATTCAGGTTAAACTGCCCAAGAAACAAGCCATCGCAACCTATGCCTTGATCGGGATTACAGTGGGGGTTTTCCTCCTTCAATTCCTGGCAGAAACAATCACAGGCAGTGATTTTTTATTCATTTACGGCGGTAAGATCAATGCCTTTATCAATATGGGTCAGATTTGGCGTTTGGTCACGCCCTTGTTCCTGCATGGATCAATCCTGCATATTGTATTCAATATGTACGCTTTGTATGTCATCGGACGGAGGTTGGAACGCTTTTATGGGCATGGGCGTTTATTATTGCTGTACCTTCTCGCCGGTTTTGCTGGGAATGTCCTATCTTATGTGTTAACACCGGCGCCGTCATTGGGAGCATCAACGGCCATCTTCGGATTACTGGGTGCGGAGGGGATGTTTATCCTTGAAAACCGAAAGATTTTTGGACCGGTGCGCACACGCCAGGAAATTACCTATTTTGTGATGATATTGATGATCAACCTGGTGTATGGTTTTATGCCGGGAACAAATATCGACAACATGGGTCATATCGGTGGGTTTCTCGGGGGCATCTTTTTTGCCTGGAAAGGCGGTCCAATCCTGGCTGTCAGAGGGCAAACGCCCTTCTTTGATATGGTTGATGTACGAAAAAAGAGTGACGTCGTATTAGCCAGTGCGGTCGTCTTGATTGGGTTTGCGATCATCGCTTTGATCCCATTTTTCGTCAGCTAAGTGATTTCGACCAGTTGACTTTAAAAACGCCGTTTGGATCATCAAACGGCGTTTTTCTTTGACTTTCCTTCTAATCACTCGATCGTAAACACATCACCTGCAGAGGTCCCCTGAACTTCGGGGTAGAAGTACTGCCAGGCATGGGCGGGTAAGATTTGAAATGTCCCACGCTGGGTAGGCAACAGATCGTAGGTCAGGGTATAGGTCCCTGCCGGGAGAAAATCCACCACCCATAGAAGGTGATCGTCATAAATCTGGGGGTCTCTGAAAACCCACCAATCCCATCCCTGGTGATGCGGTGTGACTGGTTCGTCATCGGGCGTCCTGTCCACCACCACTGTTTGACTGGTCAGCAGGTCAGGGTTAAGGACTTCCGTACCGGAGGGGATGAAGTCTTCCAATATGAAATGGTACATGTCATGGGAGACGATCAGGGTGACCCCCACGGTAATGAATTGGGTTGAGTCCTCAGGGTCTATAGTGAGTGACTCGATAGGCGTACACCCCTCAGCGCCGGGGCAGCCTTCACCCGCTAAATAATACGCACGCGTTAAGCTGCTGCCAAGGTCGACAGGTTTTGCGGAGGCAGCGGGGCGGTAGGTTTGCAGGTCTGCACGATAATAAAGGGTTCCCGTTCCCGTTCCTCGTTCGATCATCAGTGCATTGGGAGAGTCAGGGTAGAGATCGTCAATCGCGATCGTTGTGGTTACCGCTGCTGTGGATGCCGTCCCATCCGCTCTCCCTTCAGCGATCAACTGTTCATTGATGGAAGCCTGAAAATCAAATTCAGCCTGGTAATCCCCTGTTCCCTTGAGGGTGTCGGCGATGGCCTTCAGTGCCCAGGCGGAATCAAATGTGGATGACCACAAGCCATCGGATTCCCTGTGGGTGAGGAGATAGCTTAATGCCAATGGCAGGCTGGTGGATGCTGGATCCAGTTGTGCCAAACTGATCAAGCCTAAGGAGGTATTAAAAATTGGTGTTCCAGGCAACATCCAGGTCTCCCGCTCGCTTTCCCAATGTACCCCTGTTGCGGAACGAACAGCTCTGGTTTCAAGATCTGAAAGCAGTGTGGTGACCCGGCTATCCCAGCCTTCAATCTCACGAATGCTCAATCCAAGCAAAGAAAGTGCCCAAGGGCTTAATTCTGACCGCCGAGAATACAATCCATCCAGAGTGTTATTCAGCGCAAATGGGCTAAAGCGCAAGGCGTAAACCTGGAAAGCAAGTCTGTCGAGCTTCCAGCCAGTGTCGATGCTACCAGGGTCAAGCATTTGATTGAATACGAATTGTTCTGCCCTGTCGAGGAAATGTTCCGGCACTTCCATGCCTGCTTGAGAGGCCTGGGTTAATCCAATCAAGACATAAGTTGATGTGAGAATGTCGGAAGTGGCAGTCTCGGGATTTTCTGCCGGGAACCAGGACCAACCACCGTCATAATTTTGGGCATTGAGGAGTGCAAGGATTTCTTCATCCACCCATTCCGCCAGGTTGGCCTCTATTTGGGATGAATTGATACCGATTTCATTCAGCGTCTGGTAGGCATTGAGATTAGCCTGAAGCGCCGAGAGGATGGATATTGTCCCCCCATAAGTGTTGGCTTTAAGCGTTTGCAGGCCATCCACTAATGTTGTTGTGAGTGAAGGCGTCAGCTCGAGGGTTAATGACCCGGATGATGGATCTGAGGAGATGGGCAAACTGACCAGTTCCAGCCGCTCCCCTTCTTCCGTCAATTGTCCGGCTGTGCTGAAGGTGAGGGGCATTGTGTAGCGTTTCACTTGCAGATCCCCCCAGATGGGTGTGCTGGCATCGGCGTAGGCACCGGAAACAGCCTGGAAGATCAGGCTCACCGATTCCACGCTCTCAACCTTACCCACCCAGGTCACTCGTTCACGTCCCCCAGAAGTGATCGTCACCCGTTGGGTTTGACGGGCAGGATCCTGTAAAGTGAAGCCGGATCCAATAAGTGAGACATCGACTTCGAGAGCCTGTGGCGTGTCATTATGAACGACCGCGGCCAATTCCACCTCGTCACCATCCACCAGGAAGCGTGGCGTGACGGGTCGAATCATCAGGTCTTTATGGGTGAGGATCTCAGCTTCTGTTTGACCGACCAGGTAATCTTCTGTCAGCCCACGCACATTCACCACCCAGGTGGTGAGGGAATCTGGCATCGGGATCGAGAGTTGCGCAGTGCCATCGGTACCGGTGCGCACATCCGCCTGCCAGAAGGCAGTGTCGGGGAAATCCTCCCTGAGATTTGACTGGGGGACGGCTTCCATTCCACCGCCGCCCAATCCGTAGGCCAAGGGGGACAGTGCCAGCTGGCTGGCATAGGTTTTTAGCGATAAGCTTGTTTGGACCGATAATGGTCGCTCGCCATAAAAAGCATCGATGATAGGGGGACTGTTTGGTTCCACAAGGGCTAACAGGGCTTTATCGACCACAGCCATCGAGAATTCACCCTGGACGGGATTGCCCAGAGAATCCGTGATAAACAATTGGGCTGATACTGATTTCCCTGGTTCGGTATCGAACGGGTCCAAGACCAGTGCCACGTTGAGGGTTTTTGTCCGCAACGTAACTGAAAGATTGAGGATGCCCTGTCGGAAATCCGGATGATCGTTTTCATCTTTTCCCAGTAAGATTGCGGAGACGTAAATATTGGGAACTGACTCCTCGGTGATGGGGATAGAAAGGGTCTGACCGCTTTCTTCCAGATCCAAAATTTGGGTTTCCATCACTTTTCCACGTTCAACCGTGATGAGCGCCTTTCCGCCTTCAGGAAATGGGTTGGGGAAGAAGATTTGCGCGATCTGTCCAGGTTGATATTCCTCAGCATCAGCTGTTAGCGTGATTTTATTTTGGAGCTGGCGTGGCCAGACAGGACTGCCTTCTCCAGTCACCCAGATCAAGACCTGCGTGATGGCTTTGCCTGATTGGAGTGTGAGCTGGTAAGTTCCCGGATCGGGCGGTGTGAAGGACACACGGACGCGTCCTTCATCATCGCTGATTGGGCTGGCGCTGTCGATGAAGGTTGTCTCGGGGACGTAACGATAGGGTATCTCTGGATTATTTGTTTCCTCAATTTTCCATTCAATCGCTTCAAACTTCGCTTCGAGGGGAATTTCACCTAAGGCTTGCTTCTCCCAGTCCACCGTCAGGATTGAAAATTCTAAGGGTGTATTTTCTCTTCCATAATACGACTCTGGTTTGACGCCAATATAATAAGCTTCAGGATGGAGGAGGGCTGAATCCCTGAAACTGACCTGGAATCCGCTCTCATCCATGAAGGTGACCTCTAAGTTGATCTCTTGCAGGCTACGTTTGTCTGACTCCTTCAGAGAAAGTTCACCTGGTTCCAGCATAATTTGAGCAGTCCCATTTTTGTCAGTGATGGCTTGACCCGATTTGCGGAGAGTTCCCAGAGGGGAGGGGTATCCTGGTGTAAACTGTGTGAACCAATCCAACTCCAGAGGACCAACGCGGTACCCGGGAAGCCAAAAGTATGCCTCATCCGTAAAGACCGACCAATTAAAAGTCTGATTGGAAGCTGGCATCCCAAAATAGTAATCAGCCTGGATGTTTGCAGTGAGGCTGTCCTGAGCAACAATATTCGCTTGATCAAAGGTCACAGCTAATTCGATCTCCGGTTTTCGGTAGGCCGCCACATCAAAATAAAAATTCTTGATTATTTCTTCGTCTTTAACCAGCTCAATCCGGTAAAAACCTGTGTTTGCGGTTTCAGGCAACTGGACAGAATCGTTGATGGTACCAAATTGACTGAGGGTTAGCTCATTCGAGTACAGCTTTTCAGGTAGCCCAGCCATTCCGTAATCACTGTAGACGTTGACTGTGACGGATTCAAGGCCTGAACTGGTCGGGATGCCATTTTCTCGTGAAAAGATTGCAGCTTTGAAAAAGACGGTATCCCCAGGACGATAGAGCGGTCGATCGGTGTAAATGTATGACTCGATCAGGGCAGGCGCGGAATCCATCCTGATGCTTGATTCATAATAGTCGTGGAATTGACCCCAGGTGGAGATCGAAAAAGCGAAATTGTCCTGACCCGGCTCGCCGACAAGGCAATAATGGGTGGGAAAAGCTTCTCCAGGTCGATCAAAACTGGCTGTGAAGAGCCCATCCCCATTGGTTTGTCCTTTTGCGAGAAGTGTGCCTTCTGTTGTGTAGACGGACACCGGGGCATCACTCAGTGAGGTGTAATCCTCCAGGTGGGTTCCCCAGACTAAAGTTTGATTTGGTGAAACCTTGAAGACAAGGTTATTTCCGCTGACAATTAATAACAGTCTTTGGACGAATTTGGACTCCAGGTCCTTGATATCCGGCGTTGAGATGCCTAAAAAATAGATCCCAGGGGAGAGAGGACGATCTTGGTAGGACAGGGGGATGCGTACTATTTCACTTTTATTTCTTGGTAGATCAAGGGCTTTTGTGGTTGTCTCAAGTGATTCAGGAAGAAAAACTTGGCGATAATCATAGTTGTCCGGATGGACCAAAGTGGATAAATCATTCACGCTGATTGGAGAAAGCTCAAGCGTGAGTGAATTAATATTGGTGGCTTGCATCACAATCTCGGACTCGGATGCGGGAACGAAAACGAGGTTATACAGGGTAGGTCCGGTAACCACACTTAATGAGGGTTCTGCTGGCGGCGTGATAAAGTTGTCAATGAAGGAATCCCCCAATCGATCTCCCCAAATATCCTGTAAGTCCGCATCAAAGGTGATGGTATATTGTGAATCGGGCAGGAAGAACCCCGAGATATTTAAGGTCTGGTCATCCTCCTGAAGGTACTGCGCAATGGAGCCTACCTCTGGTGAAAGAAAAATCATATCCTTATAATTTTCTCTGTTGAGAGGCGTGGTAAATTTTATCCTGTAAACACCGTATTGATTGGAATAGGATTCAAAAACCGATGAGGAATAAGGATCTACTGAGAAAACCGGGTAGGTCGTCCGCACCTCTGCTATCGTTTCTTCAATCGGCAATCCGCCCGTTGATTCTGCGCCTGCGTTGATTCTGATGGTATAAGCGGTATTACGGGTTAATTTCTCATCTGGTGTAAATGAAAAGGCTTTGGTGCTATCCTCCCACTCAAAACTTCCTGGGATGGGTGTGCCATTGGGCGCTACCAGTTCAAAATGCGCTTCCACACTTTTTTTATTCATCCTGATGTTGAATTGCAGAGTGATGGGTCCATCCAGGCTTAGGGGTTCTTCTGGGACTGGGAGAACGGAAAGTATTGCTGGTTTTGTCGTTGTAAATGAAAATTGTAATTCTTGATTAGGATCTAATCCCGCACCAGATGTGGCGATCAGGTTATTATCGAGTTGGATTTTATAAAGCCTGCCACCGTCCATAGAGGTTTGAGGGGTGAAGGCATAGGTACTGGTGTTCAGCCATGACCCTTCAC
>CAZWDG010000051.1:0-8944 GCA_964633075.1 uncultured Candidatus Brevefilum sp. | reverse complement strand
CCGGCTGACCTGCCCGATGAGAGCATCATTGAAGAGATCATGGAACCCTGGATGGAGCTGATCATCTTCACCCCAACGGAGTATTATGGTGTGGTGATGGATTTGGTCACCAGCAAACGGGGCGTTTTCATCTCGCAGGAGTATCCTTCACCCACCCGGGTTCAAATCAGTTATGAGATTCCCCTTTCAGAGATCATCGTCGATTTCTTTGATCAGCTCAAGTCTGGGACACGGGGTTATGCGTCGATGGACTACAATTTCATCGAGTATCGAGCTGGAAATCTCGTAAAATTGGATATTTTGGTCAACGGTGAACCGGTTGATGCGCTCACGGCGATCGTGCACAAGGAAGATGCCTATCATAAAGGCCAGGCGCTGGTCTCCCGTTTGAAGGAGTTGATCCCCAGGCAGTTGTTTACCGTTCCAATTCAAGCCTATGCTCAGGGGCGGGTCATCTCACGGGCAAATGTCAAAGCGCTGCGGAAAGATGTGCTTGCCAAGTGCTACGGTGGGGATATCACGCGCAAAAAGAAATTGCTGGAGAAACAGAAAAAAGGGAAACGTCGGATGAAGATGGTAGGAAATGTTGAAATCCCCCAGGAAGCTTTCATGGCCATCTTGCGATTGGAAAAATAGTGACAGAGAAAACGAAACGGGGATCTCTTTTCAAGGGCTTGTTGCGCTGGTTTATTCCACTCGGGATCAGCCTGGGTGCGATATGGCTTCTACTGCGCCATGTCCAGTTCTCACTCATCCTCGAGAATCTCTCCAAGATCAGCCCCCGCATTTACCTCTTGGCAACCCTGGCTTATTTTCTGAGTTATTCTTTCCGCGCCTTTTGCTGGTATATTCTATTAAGACGTAAAGTCCCCTTTAAGGATGTTTTCTTCGTAATGGGTGCGGGTTATCTGCTCAACAATCTATTTCCTTTTCGTTTGGGTGAAATTGGTCGTGCCGTCCTGCTGGATGATCCACAAGGTCCTTCTGCCCTGGAAGTTCTCTCAAGTGTGCTGATGGAGCGCATTTTCGATGTCTTCCTGGCGGCTGTATTCATCCTTTCGATGCTACCGAGGATAATACTGGGTGGGCGTTTTGACCAAACCTTAATCATCATCGCTTTTGTCGTGACTCTGGTTGGGATCATTATTTTATACCTGGCAGCACGCTTTCGTCTTCAAATTACAGCCTGGTTGACTCGTTGGGGGGAAAACGCTGGCTTTGTCAAGCATTGGATTTTGCCCAAAGCTACCAAGATCCTGGAGGGGTTGTCCGTTCTGAACGATCCTGCCGCATTCCTGCTCGCCTTTGGTAGCCTGGCGTTGAGCTGGTTAATTGCCTTTGGCGAAAACTTTATCGTTTTCCAGAGTCTGTACCCTGATCCTCCGTTCTGGTGGATGATTTTCGTGCTCAGCGCGGGTGCGTTTGGCGCAGCTCTCCCCTCAGCCCCTGCGGGGGTGGGCGTCTTCGAAGGCGTGATGGTGGCTGCGTTTGCCCTTTTAGGGGTGAATTCCGAAATGGCGCTGACACACGCCATTGTGATCCATGTTTTGGCATTTGTTTATTCAAACATCCTTGGGTTGATTGGATTAAGAATGCGGGGCGAAGCTGTTCTTGGGCTTTATCGTCGGGTGATCCATCGTTCTGCCGATACCCAAATCACTGAGTGAGCGCTATGCACATCTTGATCGTCCTGACTTATTTTCAACCCCATAAATCCGGCCTGACTGTTTATGCCGTGCGACAGGCTAGGGCACTGGTGGCTTTGGGACACCAGGTCACCGTCCTGACCTCACAATATGACAAGTCCCTCCCTCGTGAGGAATGGGTGGATGGCGTGCGCATCCTGCGATTGCCGGTGGCTTTTCGACTATCCAAAGGGGTGATCATGCCGGCGATGCCGTTTAAAGCTTGGTCTTTAATCAGAGAGGCAGATATCGTCAACCTGCATGTTCCCCAAGTGGATGCAGCCCTGGTTGCCTTATTAGCCAAAATCAGGCGAAAACCGATCGTGTTAACCTATCACAGCGACCTTAAGATGCCGGTAGGTCTGATTAACCAACTGGCAGGTGGCGCGGCAACCCTGGCGAATCGTATTTCTGCTTCATTGGCAGATGTGCTCGTCCACAACACGCGTGATTTTGCAGAACATTCCCCGTTCTTGAAGCAGTATCTGGATAAACTTGTCGCCATCCAACCCCCGATAATGGTCAAACCAGTCACAACGAGCGATATTAAAGCATTTCAAGAGAAATATCAGCTTCAACCTGACCAGCGTGTGGTGGGCATGGTGGCGCGCTTAGCCACTGAAAAAGGGGTGGAATACCTGGTGGAAGCCATGCCCAGCGTGATCAAAGCTTTTCCTGAAGTGCGTGCGATCTTTGTGGGTGATTATCAAAATGTGTTTGGGGAAGAAGCCTATAAA
The DNA here is from genome assembly GCA_964633075.1 of uncultured Candidatus Brevefilum sp. Taxonomy (GTDB): domain Bacteria; phylum Chloroflexota; class Anaerolineae; order Anaerolineales; family Anaerolineaceae; genus Brevifilum. The sequence goes on along the minus strand of CAZWDG010000051.1, from coordinate 6,522 downwards.
GGGAAAATTTTGCCCATGATCGAGGCGTTGGGCGAGCACTGGACATTTTTAGGTGTGATTTCCGAATTAGAAAAAGCTGTGTTTTACAACCTGTGTGACGTCCTCGTTTTGCCCAGCATCAACAGCACCGAATCCTTTGGCATGGTACAGGTAGAAGCGATGTTTTGCGGAACGCCCGTCGTGGCTACGGATTTGCCCGGTGTGCGTCAACCTGTGAGGGAGACCGGCATGGGCACGGTTGTCCCCTTGAAAGATTCAACTGCGCTGGCAGAGGCGATCATCGCCTTATTAGCAGGTTATCATCCTCCAGATCCTCAAAAAGTGGCGGCATGGTTGGATGCTTACACCCCTGAAACGGTCGCTCGAGCTTATGAAGTCCTTTACCAGGAGCTGTTGCGTGGATAAGATGACCGTAGATCAAATCTTATGGCGGCATCTATCCAGTTTGCCATACTTTCGTGGATTCCTGCGCGCCTTCGAGGACCTGTTCTACCAGGACATCTCCTTACCAGAGCCGGTTCTGGATCTCGGTTCTGGGGATGGACATTTTGCTTCCGTTGCCTTTGACCGGAAAATTGATATCGGACTGGATCCGTGGACCCCGCCAATGCAAGAAGCTCGGAAGCGTCAGGCTTATCGATTGCTTGTGCAGGGTGAGGGTGCCCATATTCCCATTGCGGATGACAGTTTTGCCTCCGTTATCAGCACCTCTGTTCTTGAACATATTCCCGATATTCAACCGGTCTTAGAAGAAGTTGCCCGAATCTTACGACCAGGTGGCCTTTTCGTCTTTTGTGTTCCCAATCATCGCTTCCCTGAAGAACTCTGGGGGCGTAAGTTTTTAACCAAACTGGGTTTTCAAAGATTGGCTGAGGCTTATTCCCGGTTTTTCAATCGGATTGCCCGGCACGCACATACCGATTCGCCTTCTATCTGGCAAGGACGATTGGAGAAAGCGGGATTTGAACTGGTCGAGACCTGGGATTATTTTCCCCCTAAAGCCTTGTATATTTTGGAATGGGGGCATCCCCTGGGGCTGCACTCACTGGTTTCTAAGAGACTGTTTGGGCGCTGGGTGCTGATCCCAAAGCGCTGGAATCCAGCCATTCCGTGGCGCTTGACCCGGAAATACCTGGATGAACCAAAATCCGACCAGGGCGTATGTTCCTTCTTCATCGCTCGGAGCCCCGCATGACCCGATTAAAAGCATTGGTTTATTATCTGAAATCCATTTTTGAAATGGCGGTTCATTTCAAAGGGTGGTTGCGTTTGATCCCCATATTTTTGGGTACTTCCCCCTTGGAAGAGCGGATTGTGCAATTACGTCAACCGCCTGTGCAGATGGCAGTGCGGGGTGCCATGGATGTTTGGTCGATTAAAGAGACTTTCCTGGATGCTTTCTATACCCGTTATGGTGTGCCGGTTCAGGATGGCTGGCGGGTGATTGACATCGGCGCGGGGATTGGTGATTTTAGCCTATACGCAGCCTATGGAAAACCTCGTGCGAAAATCATCGCTTATGAGCCCTTTCCAGAGTCACACCGTTTATTGCTTAAAAACCTGGCTTTAAACCATATCCAGAATGTGGAAGCCGTTCAAAAGGCAATTTGGTCGCAAGCAGGGGTTTTGAATTTGGACCTTTCGGCAGGTGAGCCCTTAAGAATAACCAGTACCTCAATGAAACCTTCAAATAAAATTGATGGAACCCTCGCGGTGCCAGCCTTACCTTTAGAAGCTGTGCTGGCGGCGCACAACCTGGGAAAAGTGGATTTGCTGAAGTTAGATTGTGAAGGCGCGGAATATGAGATATTGATCGGGGGATCTTTTTCGGTGTTGGCGAAGATTGATCGGATTATCATGGAATACCATGATCTTGATGCCAGTCATAATCACCATAGATTGATTTCATTTCTACAAGATGGAGGTTATCATGTCTCCCATCATAAGAATCTCGTTCATGATAATCTTGGCTATTTGTATGCTTTTCGAGGATCTGAGTAATATTGGATTTCCCACGCTTGCAGTCCTCCAATTTGGTGGGTGAGTGAGAAATCGAATGATGAAATCGATCGAGGTTGTCAGCGTTGCGTCTGTAGAGTATGATATTTTCTTTGAGTGGTTCAATTATTGACTATTTTAATTAAGTTTACACTGCACCAGGATCTATTATGCCAGAGCAACACGAGATTATCCCAGAAGAAGAAACCAGCCTTTGGGATTATTTTGTCTCGAAGATAAAATTTTGGAATAGAAGCGAACCCGAACCCATCCCACCAGATGATGATGTGCAACCGGTGGAAAAGCGGCCTTTCTCCTGGTTAAGCCTCGCGGCACTTGTTTTAGCCTTGATCGCACAACTCACCCTGGAACCTTCGCCCGCGCGCACGCCCTGGCCAGGTATTATTCTGTACTTTGCTGCGCTGGTGTGCTTGATCCTTGCGATTATTCGCAAAGAATGGCACTTTTTGCCCTTACGTTCTGAATCAGACAACACCCTAAAATTTACGTTTCGTCCAGAGTTTTTGCTGATGGGCATCTTTTTCGCCATCTTCGCCTTTCTCTTATTCGGCACCGGACTGTTTGGTTTACTTAACACCTCCTTGTGGATCTTGTCACTGGTTTTCATCTTTGTCGCTTTTTGGCAGCCAGAAAAAAAGAGGGGATGGGATATAAAGGCTTTCTGGCGTGATTTTCAAAGCAAAGGGTGGAAGATTCGAATTACTCGCTGGCGTGTGATCCTCCTCGCTGCGATCGTTGTGATCTTATTTTTCAATTTTTATCGTTTGGACTCTGTTCCACCGGAAATGGTCAGCGATCAGGCGGAGAAGTTGATCGATATCCATGAGCTGATGAATGGAAATACCCCGGTATATTTTCCGAGAAACACCGGACGAGAGGCGCTCCATTTCTACCTGACAGCAGCCTATATCGCCCTTTTTAATGTAGATGTTTCTTTTTTAAGTTTAAAGGTGGTGGCGGTCTTTGCAAATCTGTTAACGATATTCTTCATCTATTTGCTCGGGAAAGAATTTGGGAACAAATGGGTGGGTTTGGCTGCGGCATTGTTTGCAGGTATCGCCTATTGGCCTTTATTGTTCACGCGTTTAGCTTTGCGAATCCCCTACTATCCCCTGTTTGTCGCACCGGTTTTGTATTTCTTGATCCGTGGATTGAGGCGGCAGAAGATCAATGATATCCTTTGGGCGGGTTTGTTCCTTGGCTTAGGGTTGCACGGCTATACCCCATTTCGCATCCTCCCCATCTTTGTTGTGATTGGCATCCTGATTTATATTTTGCATCGGCCAGGGCGAGATCGGCGCTTAGGCGCAATATTAACATTGAGTTTGATCGCGTTTATCTCCCTGATCGTTTTCGTCCCCTTATTCAGATACTGGTTGGCAAATCCGGAATTATTTGCTTATCGTGCCTTCTCTCGATTGACCGGTATGGAAGTGGGATTTCAAAATCATCCATTGGTCGTCTTCTTTCAGAATTTTTGGAAAGCCAGCGTGATGTTTTTCTGGGATAATGGATCCATTTGGGCGCATTCCGTACCAGGACGTCCTGCACTGGAAGTCGTTTCAGGCGCGCTCTACTTCCTGGGAATAACCGGGCTGTTGATCCGTTATATCAAGCAGCGCGATTGGCGGGATTTATTTCTGCTGGTTTCAATACCGTTCTTGTTAATGCCCTCCATCCTTTCATTAGCCTATCCAGGCGAAAATCCCTGCCTGAACAGGACAGCAGGGGCGGTGGTTCCGGTCTTTGTAGTAATTGGATCCGCTTTAGAAGCCATCATTCGTTCGCTTCGAAGATCCCTACCGAATCGGATGGGCAAAATGGTCGTTTTTATGGTCGTGATCCTGTTGGTGATCTGGTCTGGGGTGAATAACTATGATCTTGTTTTCAATCAGTATTACAACATCTACCGAGCATCAAGCTGGAACACATCTGAAATTGGGCGTGTAGCCGCCTTCTTTATCGAATCATTGGGCAGCCCGGACACGACATATGTTGTGGGGTATCCCCACTGGGTTGACTCCAGGCTGGTAGCCATCAATGCAGGCTACCCGGGATTGGATTTCGCCATCTTTCCTGAACAACTTGAGGATATTGCAGAGGATTTACGTCCGAAGGTCTTCTTCTTGAATGTGAACGATACGGAAAGTATGAAGCAACTCATTGACATCTATGACAAGGGAACGCTCACCAGATATGATTCAGATGTGGAAAATAAGGACTTTATGATTTTCTTTGTGCCCCCTGCCCAAGGAGCAACACCCTGATGCCGGCCGAATCATCCAGCACCGCCATTGCTCAGAAGAGAGCAGTTTGGGCGCAGCGTATCCTGGTTATTGCCTTGATCCTGACGGTACTGGCTGGGGCATATCTGCGCCTGGTGGGGGTTAATTGGGATGAAGACCAGCACATGCACCCTGATGAGCGTTTCCTCAGCCTGGTTCAGGTCGCTATCGCGCCGGTAGATAGTCCCTCTGATTATTTCAATACGGCGACTTCCAGCCTGAACCCCGCCAACCGAGGATACACTTTTTTTGTCTATGGTACCCTCCCAATCTTCATCATCCGTTACCTGGGCGAAGCATTTGGGGGGACAGACTATCACGCTATCACCATTCTGGGTAGATATACCTCAGCCATTTTTGACGTGGTAACCGTCCTGCTGGTGTATGCCATCGGGAAACGGTTATATAACCAGTGGGCAGGTCTATTAGGCGCGCTGTTCTATGCGCTGGCGGTTCTGCCCATCCAGCTTTCGCATTATATGACGGTGGACACCTTCACCAATACCTTTGCCTTCCTGGCTGTCTATGCAGCGGTCTGGGCGCTCAAGCGGGTACCATCAACCAATCACAGATTGTCTCCATCAGACAATGCACTGGCGCAAAATCAGACCTTAGAAGCCGAGGTGGAAGCCAGGGGTCCATCCACTTATTTAGCCAAAATCAAACTGATTTTACGAGATTTGGCACCCTACTTGCTTTTTGGGATTGCACTGGGAGCTGCAACTGCATCTAAGATCAACGCCGTTGTGCTGGCAATCATCTTACCGCTGGTCGAGCTGATGAGGTACTTAAAACTCGATCCGGAAAAACGCCGAGAGGCGCTTTTACCGATTTTTCGCAACCTGGTCGTGGCAGGCATCCTCAGTTTCATCCTGTTTCGGATTGGGCAACCCTATGCATTCAAGGGTCCCGGGTTTTTTAATATTGGGATTGATGATAACTGGTGGTCGAGCATGCAGAGCTTGCGTGTGCAGGCCTCAGGAGATGTGGATTTTCCCCCTGCATTGCAGTGGGCACGGCGACCGATCACCTTTTCCTGGAAAAACCTGGTTTTATGGGGATTGGGGACACCCCTGGGGTTGTTTGCCTGGTTAGCCTATCTGGGGATGGGGTGGCGGATTGTACGGAAGCGGGATTGGCATTCACACCTCCCTTTATGGGCTTTTACCGGATTTTATTTTGTCTGGCAGTCATTTTCCTGGGTAAGATCCATGCGTTATCAAGTCCTGATCTACCCCGCGCTGGCGCTTTTCGCAGGCTGGGGATTGGTTCAGCTCTGGACGGCAAAGAGCGCGATCAAAGTTGCCTTTATTCAGATCCGACCAAAGTTGATCCGGATAACGGGTATCTTACTGACCGTAATCATCATCCTGAGCACAGCTGTCTGGGCTTTTGCCTTTACCCATATTTACACTCGACCGCACACACGTGCAGCAGCCAGTCGATGGATTTATCAAAATATTCCCGGCGCTTTAACACTGGAAATGCAGACGCCGGACGGCGCATTTCAGCAGCCGCTTCCCTACCGTGCCGGGGATACCTTCAGTTTGGGCGAACCTTATCGGATGCCTTTTTATGCGATTTCAGACAGCTTGTTGTCGGGGATCACTTTTCCATATATCCTGGAACAATCACAATCCTCTGAATTTAAACAAATCTTGCTGACTGTTGTCTCCCCTGACTCACCCGACAATGTACTGGCTACTGCCCGAGTGGAAAGCGCCTTTTCTCCCCTCGAGAATGAGTGGCGAGGCGCTTCCTATGACTTTGTCCTGGACAAAACCATCCCCCTTAACGAGGGAGATCTATTTTTTCTCCAACTTGAATTAATGGGAGGTGATTCGACAATCATGCTTAATGGTTCGCCTTCTTTAAGCATGATGACTTTAGAAGGCCTGTCTCTAAAGAGCCCCTTACCCCGTATTCAACAGAGTGTGCATGATGGGTCACCCTACACGATGACGGTCCAGCTTGTTAAGAGCGGCATGATCAATCAGGTGAGCATCCCCTATTTGGCAGATCAATCGGGGGTGGGGGGGGAGCAGGAATTGTGGATAAATCTTGAGGTGCCGAATCAGGGAGGAGTTTCAACCTCCAGCCAGCTGATCGGTGATTTTTCACCTGGTAAGGAACTTCGTGGCAAGCCAGCGGCTTTTGAATTGACGGAGCCTCTTGCGGTAGAAGCCGGGCAGTCTTTGGTCGTCACGCTCACTACCCC
>CAZWDG010000050.1:0-8950 GCA_964633075.1 uncultured Candidatus Brevefilum sp. | reverse complement strand
GCCAAAACCGGGATTCGAACGAAGTGCCCTTTTGGGTATTCCCGTGGGGGCATGTCTTATTTAATAAGATCGATCAGGGCCCTCTCAACACCCGCAAGGGTGCAGGTGCCAAAACCGGGATTCGAACGAAGTGCCCTTTTGGGTATTCCCGTGGGGGCATGTATCATTTAATATGATCGATCAAAGCTCTCTCAACACCAGCAAGGGTGCGGGTGCCAAAACCGGGATTCGAACGAAGTTCCCTTTTGGGTATTCCCGTGGGGGCATGTTTCATTTAATAATCCCCTCTATCTATACGGAACAACTTTAGGGGGAGAAGTAATTTCCGATGAAAGTTGTGAATGGTGAATTGTGAATGGTGAATGGGAGCTTGTCTGCGATGCAATGCTATCATTGAGAGCAGCTTCAACATGGAGAGACACGGCAGACTCAGATTGCCGATGAAATTACAATAAAAAACTCACACCCGTGAAAAAATGTCGTGACCGTGAATTTTACCCGACATGAATGACTGAACTTAACCATTTTGCCTTTTCTTTCAACTCCCCGTGTGACCATCAAGAACACCACGACGTTTCGACCAACACAGACAAAAATGAGATGGTGCTACTCCTAATCCCAAATACCGAATACCAAATACCGAATACTGAATACCAAATACCTGCTTGCTACTTTCTATCCCCTCTCCACCTCATACATTGGCCCGTTTGAGTACAATCCGCAAGATCAAATTGAGATTGGTGCCAATCGTGGTGCCGGCGCTGAAAAACATACCCCCCAATCCCAAGGCCACCACCTGGCGGCTGGCGATTAGCGACAAAATATAGGTGATCACCAACGAGACCAACCAAAAAATCACAAACAGGATCGACCGTCTACCCAAGACCTGCCGTCCCCGTAGGGTCAGCCGTGTGGTCAAACCCCATAAGAAACCAAAGGCCAAGCCCAAGAAAAACGCCAGAGTCACAAGCCACAGATTAACCGCGCTCTTCAAGAAGAGGATATTTATAATCAACATCAACATCGAAAACACGATGCTGATCAAATGACTCCGAATGCGCAGCGTGCTGGTCTTTTTCATATTGCGCATCAGCATCACGAAACCGACAATTAGCAAGAGGATCGAGAGCACCCCCACCAGCTGCCCCAACAGGCTCGAAATGCCTTGAAACCATTCACCCAACCCGGAATCTGTGATCATCACATCCCCTATTCACTCTCTGGCAAGCCAAGATCAAACAGGATCTTTGAAAATTGCTTAACATCCATACCCGTCATGCCGACCAGGTTATCTCCATCGACCGCATCCACCTTTACCACCAGATTGACGTTCTGTCCTACCAGGAATGCCAGGTGTAAGCCCTCTTCCTCCGTATTAACAATCGCCAATGAAGCATAGGCAAACGTTGGTAATAGAGCCTCACTAAGAGCGACGCTGAAATCATTGGGCTGATACCTGCTGCCCTCCAAGGGTGTGAGTAATCCCTCCTCAGCCAGTTGACCGAGCAAGTCGGGAACCTCCTCCGCTCCCATCTCCGATTGGATGTACGGGAAAAGATAGGGCAACAAGGCTGAGAGCCACATCAGATCTTCTCCCAATCGGATCTCGGCAAATCGAACCAGCAGGTCATCAGCTGTAAAAGTCAACTCCGGAAAAAGGTCACTTCTTAATTTTGCTTCCAGACGACGGGCATAGATCAAATCCAATACGGTCAGATAAGGGAGCATGAGGTCCTGCCTCATTGCCTGCTCAAAAACCAACCCCTCGCGTGGACCAATTATCAAATGTGCCAGAAGGGCGTCCGACACGTCCGAGGGTGATAGGCTGGGATGAATGATATGCCTGCCCTCTTGTTCCTTATGAGAATAAATGACCAGGGCGTCATCCTTATACCCATCCGCACTGTAAAGCTCGGTGATTGCCAGCTCCGTCATCCCGCCCAGAATGAGTTGAATGCGCGTCTTTGGATTGAGCAAAGCCTGCACAGCGCCGCGCGCGTCAGGATTCGTACGCAATTTATCTTGTTTATCCTCAGCCTGGATAAGCCAACCTTTGTCAAACAAGAGTTTAATCATTTCCGGATCGGCTAACTTTTGACGGGGAATATCTTTTACGGGTGAGTTTGGACCATGCACATCTGTTAAAATTCCCAACAGCTGCCCTAAAGATTGGTCGTCGAGATCAAGGGGGGCTGGTTTATCACCCGCGCCCTTTGCCAGATCGGCCTTCAGGTTCTCCGAAGTATACAGGTTCAATGGGTTCACTGACATATCATCCTCCAAGATTTTCGGGTAAATCGATGTATCGAGTAAATCGCCGCCAGAGCTCATTGGTTTCATTGGGACTGAGCTGGATCTGGGGATTGTTTTTTATTTCCTGCAACCTGTTGATCCAGGTGGGAGGCTGCAACCCCCGTCCTGTGTTAACGGTCTTCCACACACGCATGACGATCTTGCCTTCTGAGCGCAAGATTTGCTCCTGGGTCATAGGCGCCACATGATTGATCAGGTGTTGATTGACATGATGTGTGACAATCCGATTAGCATCAGAAAGAGTAGTCATTGGCGCTACCGGATACCGTGGCGGTGCACCAATTTGTCCAAAACCACTTAGCGGTGCTACATCTGGATGGGCGTTAAACATCACGGTGCCATTTGGCAAACGCTTCACCATTTGGCCGCGAAAGACCATATCCACCTTCTGCCAATGGACAAGCGGTGCGCTGGTGTAGGCTTCTGGGCTGGGCATAACCGGATTGGGGTGAGCGCCCGGGAACATGGTCACCTCCGCGATTTTGGCGCGTACCCCTTGCTCCTGCAACGCCTGGTGGTAAGTATTGGAGAAGAGACGTTCCACTCGTTGCTCTAAGGCTGACTCACCTGCCGTTACAGTACTGTCCAAATCAGTAAACCGTCCAATCCCACCAGGTGAAAGCGGCTTAGCACCAGTACCAGACACCGTCACACTCTGGACATAACTGCTGGCGGGATTGCCGCCTACTTTGATTTGGTCCAAGCGCTTAAAGGCTTCCATGATTGCATTTTTACAGAGCTTATCCCGGGTTTGATAGATAAACTGTTGCGTGGTGGTTGGCACCAAGCCCTGGTTGACCGCCAGCTTATAAGCCGGGTTGTTCATGACTTTAACGGCAGCAGCGTTAGCCGGTGTGATCTCATATCCACCACCAGCCTTAATCAAGTTGTTTAGATTTCGATCCAGTTTCACGCCTTTGCTGTACATATCCGCAATATCATTCGCCAACGAATTGCTGATCGGTCGAATGTGGTTGTTTAAATAATTATGCATCCCCAAATCCACCGGGGGAATTGGGCCAGGTTTATAGATCGGCTGGTTGACAAAGACCTGCGGCCCCCTGCCCCAGTTCTGGTGAATCACAGGTAATTTTGGGTTAGGTTTAGGACCTGTCAGTTTGGACATGGTCTGCCCCCACCATTTTCCAATCTGATCTAAGCGTTCAGGTCCAATCAACATTTTGACACCTTTCCCACCAAGGGATAGCGCTGTTTGGACAGCCTTGCCAAACAAGTATTCCCATCCAAGCTTAGAACCGGCCTCGATCATCACTGATTTGGCCGCATCCCAGCCTTTCAACCCAAGCAGTTCTGCTCGTTCTTTAGCGTAAAGGGCATTTGCTGTCGCAGCAGTCGGCATCCAGACCAATTCGCTTGCGCCACCTGTGGCAATCCCCGTAAGCAGCCGTAAACCCAGTCCTGTCCAGCTATTGATGACATCATTGAATGATTTTTGGCGATCTTTTAGTGATTGAACTTTTTTTTGCCATGCCTCGTGTGCTTCAAGCTGACGGTCCATCTGAAGGTGAGTGGATATCAATTCTTGCAGGCGTACCAACTCCTTTGCATCCCATTTTCCGTCTCGATACACACTTGTATACATATCATCATACAGATCTAATACATAGTCACTTTTATGGTGTTCATCAGTAATCTTAACCAGGGCTTCTCTGAACCGTTTCCACTCAGCCTCAATCGAACTCTGCTGCGCCTCTCTCAACTGTCTGATAGCTCTCTGCTCATCATTGATCTCCATTTGTTTCTCGTACCAACCCTGTCGCTCTCGGAAAAGCGCTTCATCATCCAGTTCTTCTTGAATTTTTTGTTGCTCTACCTGTCCCTTGTTGGCCAGCCATTCCGCCCACAACCAGCCACCTAAAACGGCGATGCTCCCCGCACCCGCCCCAGCAGGCAGCCAGGGATTGAGTTTCGCCCCTTCGACATATTGAACATTTACGAGCGCGGTTGATACCCGCGTGGTGCCATCCGTCTGGCTGACAGCCTGCACCGTAATGGTGTGCGTACCAGGGGGAGGATTGGGAAAACTGAAAGGATCAGATCCAGAGGGGATCATCGTGGCTTTGACAATATAGCCATCCATTACCCAGTTCACCGCGTAGGCATGGGCGACTTCACCTTCCTTGATGATCACCCGGCAATTAATCCCATCCTCGGGTAAGGGGTCCTCATTGCAGTAAAGCTCAGCGGTAAAGCCCGCGTTGATATCATCCATCAATTCCACTGCTGGGATGGGTTCATCCAGGTAGGCTGGATCTTTGGTTTCATCCGGGAACCACTCATCAATTAAATCCGTGATCAGTTCTGGTTTGAATTTGTCAACGAGGGGGACAATGTCTTCATAGATTTTTTCAAGAAGATCAAAATCAATTTCTCGATCAGCGGGCACTCCCTGCTCTTGCTCCATCCTGCTGTTGGGGCAGGAAGCACCAGCCGCCACGCAGGAGACCAATCGGGAATAAGGGCAGTTGGGAAAACAAAGATTGATATCGAAGGTGTCATAATCCACCTCTTCATAACAGCCTGTTTGTCCTTCGGGGCAGGCACAATGCCCTGTATAATCCAGGAAACCAATGGAATAACAATTATCCTGGACACAGCCAACACCCGAATTGGGGCTGAAGCTAAAACCTGGTGGGCACTTCGGCTGAGATTGGACCGACCTGCTCGATGCAAATAGCAGTCCAAAACCCAAAAGCAGCAAAAGCGCCTTTACAATCTGCCTGAAATCTTGTTTGTGTTGTTTCATGAAAGTTCCTGTAACCGAATATCAATCCACTTGAACCAGTTGCTGGTCCTTTTGGTTACCATGCCAGGACAGACACAGGTAAAGATGATATTCGTTTGAGTCCCCCTTGGCCATGCCCTGATGATCATCTTCATTGCCTGGCATGTGATCTGTTTGTGATGGCGGGAGAAAAAGAAATCATCTTCCGAGACATCAGAAACGTATAGGTTAATTATAGTGGATTTTTAGGGGGAAAATAAACCTTCTTATGCGAATATTATGGTGGAAACTGATTAGATCCCAAGTCCCCAAGATAGAAAATACAACCTCCTGTAAAGGTATGCCGGCGTTCAGAGCTGCAAAGGGTATCGGAGGAATTCGTTTCCACTGCATATCCGCTGAAGCTATCCAGACACTCCTCAATTGCTCAGTTAAACTTTTCAACCACCACCTTTATTAATATCAAGATCGCCAAGACGTTTCAATTAAAACAGATCGAAACTTCCTGGCGATGACAAAAACAAATGGTGCGCACGAATTAAATGTGCGCTCTACCACAAATTCCTAATACCCAGTACCGAATACCAAATACCTGATTCCCAATTTCCTTCCCCTTTATTCCTCCATCCCCTTCATCGATTTTGCCAATTTCACCGCCCGGCTGGCATCCGGTGCATACCCATCCGCGCCGATCTTCTCCGCATAGGCATCGGTGATTGGGGCACCTCCAACGAGCACCATCACATCTCCACGCAGTCCAGCCTGCTCCAGGGCTTCAATCGTCGTGCGCATATTGGTCATGGTTGTCGTCAACAATGCGGACATTGCCACAAAATCTGGTTGATGCTCCCTGACCGCTGCCACAAAGCTCTCAGGAGAGACATCCGAGCCCAAATCAACCACCTGAAATCCAGCTCCCTCAAGCATCATACATACCAGGTTCTTCCCAATATCATGCAGATCGCCTTTGACCGTCCCGGCGACAACTAGACCAGCGGGTTGAATATCTGCGTCCACCAATTTGGGTTTAAGGATCTCCATACCCGTTTTCATTGCCCGGGCAGCGATCAACATCTCAGGCACAAAGTACTCCCCTTCTTCAAACAATCGGCCAACCTCCCCCATGGCACCGACCATGACATCAAGCACTTCTCCTGGGTCCTTGCCTAAATTCAAAGCTTCTGTCACCCTGTCTTTGGCGATATCTCGCTGCCCTTCCAAGATCGCTTTATAAAGATCCTCAAATAAACCGTCCACAATTCATTTCCTTTCTATTTAATCATGTTGCAACAAATTTTTAATCGTAATCACATATACCAAGCTGGAAGGAATCGATTAAAGGGTTTCTATTCCGTCATTACCGGCTTAGGTAAGGTCTTATATGGCAAAAATTCTTATTACCTGACCATAATAAACAAATTATAACGCGGGAATCTTCGAAACCACTAAGTCGTCTCGTGAAGAATTGCATGCAACATGAATATGGTGAAAATTAGTTAGATATTTCCTTTTTTTTAACTCTTTTTGTTCGGCACTATCCATCAAGCTGGGCATCCAATCATCTATGATATTTGGGAATTGATCATGGACCTATCGCCGTGGTGCTAAATAATTTTTCCCAGGTCAAAGGTCCCACAACACCATCCTCAACTAATTGATTGAGAAATTGAAAATGTCGTACGGCTTCGTCTGTATTTGGTCCGAAAATGCCATCTGCCTCTCCTACTTCTGCATATCCGAGAGCCAACAACTGGTTCTGAAGAGTCAGAACATCATCCCCGCTCATCCTTGGGCTTGTTAAATACAAATTTTTCACTAATACGGGCGCTGTCTTTACCGCTGGAGGCCCTTGTGTCGGGGTAAAACTTGGTGTAAGTGTTTGTGTGGGGGAGACAATCTCAATTTGATAGTTTTGTACATCAATTTTCTGCAGAGTCCTATCGCCGGCATTGGCAACCCAAATCCGTTCACCATCATGAACCAGTGCGACCGGTTGGTTCCCCGTAGGAATTGTCGGACCCACGCTGCCAGTGGCCACATCGATCCCCTGTACCGTATCATCCCCGCCATTGGCCACCCATAAAATTTGACCATCAAAAGCTAAAGCAGTGGGATTATTGCCTACCATGACCGCATCACCGATAGTCCCGGTTTGAGTATCCAGCCAATAGATCGCATTCCAATAGTAGTCTGCAACCCAAATCCTCCGGCCATCAAAAACAACCGGACCCGAAGGCAGAGAATAGCCCATTTCGGCACCAGGGCAGGGGTAATCCCCACCGGTGTGAAAAGCCGTTAACCCATATTCCCCCCCCATCCACATGCATTTACCGTCAAAAGCCATTTCGCCATGGGTTGACCATGAGACCAGATGAGAGAGGTAACCCTTCCCAGAATTTCGGTCGATTGCCCAGGCTCGATTGCTGGAGGTTGCCCAAATCTTTTTTCCATCATAACCCAAAGCCTCCGCTGGAAAACATGCCTCCTGGTCACATTCCGTGAATGCAGTATGGATAAATTTCTCGGCGCTTTCCGGGATGAGATTGATGATTTGAGGCGGCTCAAAGGGCTGGGGGAGTAAAAACCACAACCGATTCCCAGCAAACATCATCTCGGCGATCCGATTATCTGGCAAATCCAGATCACCTAGCATGATCGGCGGACTCTGGTGGAGGAGGTCGAGAGAAGGGTCAATCCTAAATAAAAGATTGTCGAAAGCATCCTCACCTTGGGAATGCAGCACCCAAATATATACCCCATCAAATGCTAAATCAATCGCTCCTTCCAGAATGGGATAAAAATCAGTTGACCACTCCGCTGAATCAGCCGGATCGATCAAAAGTGTGCCATCGGCTTGAATGACGGTCGGGCTAAAGAGCTTCTTCCAGACCTCAAAATTCACAATGCCATTCACTTGGAGGGAATTGTTTTTCTGGAATGCCTTCACGGCTACCTCTGTCTTTGCGTCAAATATAAAGGGATTAAAGTCAGGATCTTTACCATCCAGGTAGCCTAAAGCTTCCAGACGCCCCTTAAGAAAACCGTCCATCATATAGCCAGCAGTGTATTGTGAAAGCGACCTGGCGGGAAAGGGTGGCTGAGACCTGACACCCTCAACATCGGCTAAGAGGATCTTCTCATACAGCTCCTGATCCACAGCGCCAGTGATCGGCATCTTGTTAAGCCATTGAAGATGACGAACTGCCAAGCTGGTTTGCTCATCATAAAGACCATCAATGATGCCAGTCTCGGTGAACCCCAAAGATTGAAGCTGCTGCTCTAGGATCAATATTCCCTCAGCGGACTGATAGGGGATCTGTAAAGCCAATGAGGTAGGGCTTAGAGCATTTGTTTCAGTTGGGGGGACATCGGCAGTGTCAATTGGTTCATTTTCTGGTGTTTGCGTTATGGTGACAACTGGGAGTGTTTTTGTGAAGGAGGTTAAAGTCTCACCAGCAATTGGCACATTGATGGTCTCAAGTTTTTCTTCTTCAACAACAGTAGAACAAGCTGTATCTATAAAACAGAAAACCAACCAACAAAACGCACAGATTACACGTTTAACCACATGATCTCCACATTTCAATCGCTATAAGACATAACCATACATGATTTGTACACATCCCACTGCAAAAATTATAATCCAAGTGGTACCTTTTTGAAATAAAGTAAAACGCGTTCAGGTAATCTCATCCTGATCGTTCCAGTCAACAGGACAATATTTTGGATCGAAGCATAACTGTAACAGGGATCTCGTTTTCTCCTGAAATACGATCTTGTACAATCGATCTTGCAGGAACTCTCCCCTTCACACCTTGCCGTGAAAGAGTTTTTTCGTCGCTCTACTATCAAAACTGTCCAAATATGTTTCCTTGTTAATTAATCATATCC
>CAZWDG010000049.1:1800-9080 GCA_964633075.1 uncultured Candidatus Brevefilum sp. | reverse complement strand
ATCAGGTGCTGACCACCCCCATCTCTGAAGCCGGCATCACTGGCGTTGCGGGGGGAATGGCCTTGCGTGGGCTGCGCCCTGTGGTGGAGATTATGTTTGGCGATTTCAGCACCCTGATTGCCGACCAGGTCATCAATCACCTGGCGAAATTTAACGCCATGTATCACGGCCAGGTGAAGGTGCCCGTGACCATCCGGACTCCGATGGGCGGTCGGCGCGGCTATGGACCCACCCACAGCCAGACCCTTGAGAAACTCTTTTTAGGCGTGCCAGGCTTGACAGTGCTGGCGCCCTTCCATCTGCAGGGAGATGATCCTCTTGGTGTGCCGGGAGAACTTCTTTACAAAACGATCACCAGCCTGGATGCGCCTGCACTTTTTGTTGAAAATAAACTTCAATATTTGTTAAAACTCCTCACCCCGACCGAGTTGAGCGAATACAAACTGTCCAAATATGAAACGACCGGTGCCATAAACTGCCCAATATATGCATTGAGGCTGGGTTCTGCACCCCCCTCCCAGTTAACCCTGGCGGCCTATGGCTATATGGCACACCTGGCGATGGCGGCTATGATCCGCCTGGCTTACGAGCACGAAGTCTTTTGTGATTTGCTTATAGCGACTCAACTGGCTCCCTTTGATCTGGTGCCCTTATTCGACTCCGTTCGCAGCACGTCCCGGCTAATGACCATTGAAGAGGGGACCTTGCCCTTAGGATGGGGATCAGAAGTGCTCGCCAGGACAAGCGAGGCTTTGGGTTCAGGTGTATCGAAAGCAAGACGCCTGGCCGCTAAAGGGGTTGTCGTCCCCGCTGCCCCCGATCAAGAAGCAGCTTGTTTACCAGGTATCGAAGATATTATTTACCAAGCCTTAGAAATGGTATAAAAAAATGAACAACTTAACGCCAATCAAAACCCCTTTGCTTAATCCTAACGAACCCGTTGTCTTGCTGGTATCCCTTGAATGTTCAGAAGGAGGACCAGTTGAAAAAGGCCAGGTTTTGGCGGTGATTGAAACCACCAAATCTACCGGAGAAATCTATGCTGAGGCATCAGGCTACCTGGTCGGATTGCGTTTTTCAGCGGGAGAGTCCTTGCACGCTGGAGACGTTCTGGCTTATATTGGTGACTCACCCTCTGCCCAGGACCCTTCCCTTCCCCCATGGGCGCCGGAGCCGCCAACCGAAACCGAAATTGATAGTGAACCTACCGGCTTGCGCATCACCGAACCCGCAAAAGAGATTGCCCTGGAAAAGGGCGTGGACCTAGAAACCCTTCCCAAAGGGATCCTGGTAACCAGCCAGATGATCAAAGACCTGATCGAAGCTCGAACTGCACCGCATGCCAAAAAATTTACTGAGGGAGAAAACCGGATTGTGATTTATGGCGCCGGCGGACACGGCAGCACACTGGCAGCCCTTATTCGCGAATTGGGCACTTATGAGATCGTTGGTTTCCTGGATGATGGTTATCCAGCGGGTGATCAGGTTGTCGGGCTGACCATCTTAGGCGGGGTTGAAAAACTGCCCATGCTGAAAGCGGAAAAGATTAACCTGGCTGTCAATGGTGTAGGAGGAATTGGCGATTTGCAAGTTCGGCTGGCAGTCTACGATCGACTGCGGGAAGCCGGCTTCCACACGCCAACCGTGATCCATCCGACAGCCTTTCTTGAGGACAGTGTCGAACTGTCCAATGCTGTTCAGGTATTCCCCTTTGCCTATGTTGGCATCGATGTCCATATTGGCTTTGGCACAATCATCAATACGGGTGCGATCGTCTCACATAATTGCACACTTGGTCCTTATGTCAACCTCTCTCCCGGGGCAACCTTAGCCGGCGGTGTCACTGTGGGTGCAAACACCTTGATTGGCATGCGTGCCACCGTCAATCTTTACGTTCATATCGGGCGGGGCGTGCGCATCGGGAATGGGGCTACGGTCAAAGCAGATGTTCCGGATGGGGGTATTGTCCCAGCTGGGACTATTTGGCCTCCACGTCTCTAAAAGAACACCCTTGCCCTCCTCATCAAGCGGGAAATTAGAAAGGTCAATGCTATGTTATTTGGAAAGAAAAAACCAACACCAACTTTTACAGCAAGCACCCCAGTTGAACGTGTGACCACAGTGCTTGGACCGAACATCAATTGGAAAGGGGATCTGCGCGGCCAGGGCGGGGTGCGTATTGAGGGTGCCCTGGAGGGCGAAATTGCTGTCCGAGGGCTGGTTATCATCGGCGAAACCGGGCGCGTGACCTGTAAAACCTTCCAGGCAGACACTGTCGTTGTAGCAGGGTCTGTCAATGGATGCATCACAGCAGAAAAGCTTGAAATCCGTGCTACCGGTCGTGTTTACGGCGACGTAACTGCCAAGTCATTTTCCACTGAGGAAGGTGCTTTCTTGCGTGGGAAGGTTACCATGCAAGATCACGTGGATTTATCCCATTTACCTGCCCCATCTGAGGAGATCGACGTTGAAGCTGATGCGCCGAGGACCATAGAGGAGAATGAGGGCTGAGTCATGCGCATGACGAAGCTGTTCAGCACCACTCTGCGCGAAGCGCCGACAGAAGCTGAGATCACCAGTCACAGGCTTTTACTTCGGGCTGGTTTCATCCGCCAGCTGGGTGCGGGCATCTTCTCCTACCTCCCACTGGCACGCCGCGCCATGACCCATATCGAGACAATCATGCGGGAGGAGATCAACGCCATTGGCGGGCAGGAGCTGACCATGCCCGTGGTTCATCCTGCTGATGTCTGGCAGGAGACGGGACGCTGGTCACAAATCGGGGAGGAGATGGCGCGCTTCAAAGATCGCACCGATCACGACATGGTCCTGGCAATGACCCACGAAGAGGTTGTGACGGACCTTGCCCGTCGTGAGATCCAATCCTATCGGCAGCTACCCCAATTGATCTACCACATCCAAACCAAATTTCGGGACGATCCGCGACCACGTGCTGGTTTGATCCGCGTGCGGGAGTTCACCATGCTCGACAGTTACAGCCTTGATCGCGATTGGGAAGGATTGGACACACAGTATCAGGCACATTACCAGGCTTATTTCAGGATCTTTCAACGCTGTGGTTTGCCGGTGCGAGCGGTGGGTTCCGATACGGGGATGATGGGTGGTAAAGAAGCCCATGAATACATGTATCTGACGCCAGTTGGCGAGGATACTCTGATGTTTTGTGACACCTGTGACTATGCAGCCAACCGCCAGGTCGCAAACTTTAGAAAATCTGTTCCCCCTGTTGAAGAACTCGGACCGCTAACCAAAGTGGCCACCCCCAACGTTTCCACCATCGCAGATCTGGCAGCTTATTTGGATATTCCACCCTCACGGACGGCAAAAGCGGTCTTCTACGTGGTCGAACACTCAGAAGAGGAGGAACCCTTGTTGGTTTTTGCTGTTCTGCGGGGTGATATGACATTGAATGAGACCAAGTTGGCCAACGCCATCGCTCTGGCGGGTAAAGGGACGATTAAGAATCTGCGTCCAGCACGTGATGAGGAAATCCAGGCGGTTGGTGCCACGCCGGGTTATGCCTCACCGATTGGGATTGATCATCCAAATGTCGTGGTCATTGTCGATGATCTTGTGCCAAATGCCCCGAACCTGGTTGCCGGCGCCAACGAAATCGGGTATCACCTGCTGAATACGAATCTTGGACGGGATTACCTAGCGGATGTTGTGGCGGACATTGTCCAGGCAGAAGATGGTGCGCCTTGCCCAAATTGTGGCGGAAGTATGAACGCGTTTCGTGGGGTTGAGGTGGGCAATATCTTCAAGTTAGGCACACGTTATTCTGAAACCCTGGGCGCGACCTTCCTGGATGAAAATGGGATTGCCCAACCGATCATCATGGGTTCCTACGGCATCGGGGTTGGCAGATTGCTGGCTTGCGTGGCAGAGGAATATCACGATGAGCAGGGTCTGATATGGCCAGTTTCGATTGCGCCTTATCCCATTCAGCTGATTTTATTGCCTAGCAAAGACGGCTCTGCCGAGGAAGCGGCAGAAATTCTGTATCAACAATTGATCGATGTCAATTTAGAACCACTTTTCGACGATCGCGATGAACGCGCTGGCGTCAAATTCAACGATGCCGACTTGATCGGTTTACCCTTGCGGATAACCGTTTCACAGCGATCACTGCAGAATGGGGGATATGAGGTCAAACGGAGGGATCGAGAAGAACGTCAGATCATTGCAGTTGAAGAAGCCATCCCAGTTATTTCCCGAATGCTCGATGAAATGGATCGGGAGATCAAAAATCGATTCAGCCTCTAGTTGCCCGATAACCAGGAAATGTTAAAAAGAATGAAGAATGATGGGTAAGAAAGGCGATCAAGACAGAAAATCCATCCGCTTGCAGGATTATGATTATTCAAGCGCAGGTTATTATTTTGTCACGATTGTCAGCCATAAACGGATGAATATTTTTGGTCAAATCAACAATGGCGAAATTATTCTGAACCGAGTCGGCCAGATTATCCAACAAACCTGGCTTGATATCCCAAAACATTTTCCCAACGCATCATGCGACATCTATGTGATTATGCCTAACCACATCCATGGAATTATTGAATTAATTGATGATCCTTACATAAACCACATATATAATATCACTGAAATGGTTAATGAACGATCCGTAGGGGCGACTCATGAGTCGCCCCTACCTGTAACACGATCAGGGCCAAGACCTAAAACAATTGGCGCAATAATTGGATTATTTAAGGCAACTGTAACAAAACAATACCATGAGACTGGGGAATTAACATACAAAAAAATATGGCAGCGAAATTATTACGAACACATCATCCGTGATAAGCGAGATTATGAGAAGATCTATGAGTACATCGAATCCAATCCAATAAATTGGTCACTCGACGAAGAAAATCCCGAAAGGTCAACTATGTGTCGGGATCAATTGACATAAGAGATCCGTAGGGGCGACTCATGAGTCGCCTCTACGACACAAAAAAGGAAATTGCGAAAGATCATTAGCATGATATCTAGATCATCCGATGTAAGGGCGAGGCATGCCTCGCCCCTACAAACCAAATTGCTTGAAATCACCCAAATTGGATCCTCACGGGCTGGGGTTTTGGCAATCCCTAAAGAATACTGGCCGAAACCAGGTCAATATTTGCCGTGCCAGAACCTCTCAGGGGATTTTGAGGTCCTGCCAACCCCGCTCTTCAGGGTGATGGGATCCGTTAAAGACTCACTCAACCTGGCACCACTACCGGATCGTTGGCGTCCAGGGGATCGAATCGCTTTCCAACCACCCCAGGGCAAGGGGTTTGATCTCCCCAACTCTGTTCGGCGTTTGGGCTTGCTGTCCCTCTCCACTTCGCCCCTGTACCTTTTAGCTCTTGTCAGGTTCGCCCTGGACCAGGGCGCGGCTATTGCACTTTTTTGCGAAGCCCAACCCCATCGGGATATTCTAAACAACCTCCCCACAAGTGTCGAAGTGGGGCCGATCGCGTCCCTTCTGGAAAATTTGGATTGGCCAGATTTCTTGGCTGTAGATGTCCGCCAGGGTGAACTGGGGGCTCTGTCCACCTTATTTGGGCAAATAGAACTTCGCTGCCCTGGGCAGGTTCTCATTCATACGCCCATGCCATGCCATGGCCTTGGGGAGTGCGGTGTCTGCACTGTGGAAACGCGCCACGGCTGGCGCATGGCCTGTGTGGATGGTCCGGTGTTTCCGCTCCAGGAGGTTTTGAATGTGGCCTGATGACTTTCCCCCAGCTCACAAACTTAACATCATCCTGGATAAACCCTTTGTCAATGATCCAGGGGCTCTCGGTTTTGCACCAAATGCGCACACCATGCCCTTTCTTTCAGAATTGGGCGCTTTCATCACCCATCCTATCAGCCGGTTGCCAAGAAAGCCAGCCAAAAACCGCGCCTGTCTGCCTTTCCCGGGCGGCTTCCTGCTGCATACAGGCTTGCCAAACCCGGGTATCAGCCGTGCTATCAGGCAGTATCAGCGCGCCTGGTCTTCTGCACCATTGCCTGTCATCGTCCATCTCATGGCGGAAAGCCCGAATACCCTTGCGGAAATGATCCGTAAGCTGGAGGGACTGGAAAATATCCTGGCCTTAGAGCTCGGATTACCTCCGCATTGCGATCCGGCGCTTCTAGAAGGGTTGATGGATGCCGCGGCAGGTGAGCTGCCAGTCCTCCTTTGCTTGAACCCTGAGCAAACGTCAGAATTGCTCGGGACGGTCCAATCGATTCAGCCCAGTGCAGTCCATCTGGCACAACCGCGCGGGACACTGCCCAATGAAGATGGTGAAAATGTGACCGGTCGCCTCTATGGACCAGCCACTTTTCCGATTGTACTGCATACATTGAGTGCGTTAATTGCAGAAGACCTGAACGTGATTGCCAGCGGCGGCGTCTTTGCCCACTGGCAATCGCAAGCTTTACTCGATGCGGGTGCCATGGCGATTGGCCTGGGTGCTGCCCTGTGGCAGGTGGATATGGGGGACCTCTTCACACACAAGAACGAATAATCAGCCCAATCCTGATCATTATTAAGCGTGCTTATCTTTTTAGAAATTCCTCAAAAATCATCCCCCATCAATTTTCAGAGAGTGCGCAAGCCCCATCATTGATGGCTAATTCACCGCCAGCTTCCTTGTTCTGCAAGACTCAATTTGTCAGACAATTGACAGAATGATCATTCATCGATAAACTAATAGGCATAAATGTCTGACAAACTCACCACCCCTTTTGGAGCGATATGTCTACCTTATTAATCAAAAATATTGAGATCCTGGTCACGATGGATGATCAGCGACGAGAATTACATCACACGGACCTGTTTATCAAGGATGGATTCATTCAATTCATTGGCGATGTACAAAATACCTCTGAAATTCCTGATAAGGTATTGGATCTCTCCGGTCACATCGTTTTCCCTGGTTTCATCAACACCCATCATCATTTCTACCAAACGCTGACCCGCGCAGTCCCTAAAGCCCAAAATGCCAACCTCTTTCACTGGCTGGTGACGCTTTACCCCATCTGGGCAGGCCTAACACCTGAGGATATTCGGATATCAACAAAAACCGCCCTGTCAGAATTAGCCCTTTCGGGCTGCACCACAGCATCCGATCACCTTTACCTGTTCCCCAATGGCTCCCGGCTGGATGACGAGATCCAGGCAGCGGCAGAAGTGGGCTTGCGCCTGCATGCCTCGCGCGGTTCCATGAGCCTGGGTGAATCGCAGGGTGGGCTGCCTCCCGATAGCGTGGTGGATTCAGAGG
>CAZWDG010000049.1:0-1790 GCA_964633075.1 uncultured Candidatus Brevefilum sp. | reverse complement strand
CTCGCAGACAGCCAGCGCCTGATCGAAACCTACCATGATCCGAACCCGGGTTCCATGGTCCAGATCGTGCTGGCGCCCTGCTCACCCTTCAGCGTAACGGGTGAATTGATGCGCCAATCTGCTATCCTGGCGCGGGAATACGGTGTTCACCTGCATACCCATTTGGCAGAAACCAAGGATGAGGAGGATTTCTGTATCGAAAAATTCGGCCATAGACCCGTCGCCTATATGCAGGAAGTCGATTGGATCGGAGAGGATGTCTGGTTTGCCCACAGCGTGCATGTCAACCAGGACGAAATCCAGCTGTATGCCGATACGGGTTGCGGCGTGGCGCATTGCCCCGGTTCGAACATGCGTCTGGGGTCGGGGATTGCCCCCATCCTGCAGATGCTGACCATGGGCGTCAAGGTTGGGCTTGGCGTGGATGGCTCAGCCAGCAATGATAGCTCACACCTGTTGGGTGAAGCCCGTTTGGCCATGCTCCTCTCCAGGGTCGGAGCAGGTTTGCAAGGTGCATCAAAATCCGGTGAGGGCGCACCCCCATTGATGTCCGCTCGCCAGGTGCTGGAGATGGCCACCCGCGGCGGTGCATCCGTGTTGGGCAGGACGGATATTGGCTCTTTAGAGGTCGGCAAATGTGCGGATCTGTTCGCCATCAACCTCAATCGCTTGGATTACGCCGGTGCCCTGCACGATCCTGTCGCAGCCGCCCTCTTTTGCGCACCGCAAAGGGTTGATTTCAACCTGGTAGGAGGAAAAGTGATCGTCAAGGACGGTCACATGCTAGCGGTGGATGTGCCGAATTTGGTGCAGCAACATAACCGGGCGGCTTTGCGCTTACTAAATCAATAAAAAAAATGAATCCAGAAAATTTCACAAGAAATATTCTATGAGCAACGACCAATCAACTTATCAAAGATTACAAAGCCAGCTTAATCACATCATCCTAAACGTGCCCAAAGGCACCAAGCTGCCCTCTGAACCTGAGCTGGCTGAGCAACTCGGGGTCTCACGTGCGACCTTGCGGGAAGCAATGCGCACCTTTGAGAGTCAGGGCTTGCTCCGACGACGGCAAGGATTAGGCACGTTTGTCATTAGACCAACGCAAATCATTGAATCCGGGTTGGAGGTTTTGGAGAGTATTGAATCCCAGGCGAAAAAAAGTGGGTTCACTGTGACGATGAGAGATTTAGAAATCAAGCATATTGAAGCAAATAAAGAATATCTTAACAAATTAGATTTGAAAGAAGGGGATCGAATCACTCAAATCCGCAGGGTAATACTGGGAGAAGAGGCTCCTGTGGCTTATCTTATCGATACTTTGCCTGAAGGCCTCCTCAAGCCAGAAACACTGGCGAACGAATTCAACGGATCTGTTCTTGATCTTCTGATTCAGCAAGGGAATCCTCAACTTTCGATTTCAAAGACAGAAATCAGCGCCATCCACGCACCAGTTGATGTAGCGAAAGCGCTGGATATTCAAAGGGGTGACACCCTAATGCTGCTCAACGCATTATTATTTAGTGAGGAAGGTGATCCTGTCGATTATTCTTATAGTTATTTTGTACCCGGTTTTTTTCGCCTGCACATCATTCGAAAAATAATTGGTGTCAACGCTTGAAGGACACCATGTTTCTATCCATTAATATAGATTAAAAGGAGTAAAAAATGCGTAGTTTTTTAGGTCGTGACATTCTTTCACTGAAGGATTTTGAACGGAACGAATTTTTCCGAATATTTGAAATCGCGGAAAAACTCGAACCAATTGCCAGGAATCGGCAAAATACTGA
>CAZWDG010000048.1:0-9169 GCA_964633075.1 uncultured Candidatus Brevefilum sp. | reverse complement strand
GTGAATATACCGTGGTCATTGAAGGAAAACGAGATTAAAATCTCTCGGAAAACTTAAGTTATGAACCGTTTCTTCTTACCTGAAAATTGTTTTTATGAGAAAAAAGTGGTTTTTCCGCCAGAAATTATCCACCAAATTTTCCATGTATTGCGTTTAAGAGAGAGTGATGTCATTCAGGTTTTAGATAATCAGGGTTTTATCCATCAGGTGGTTTTAGTAATGGATAAAGATGAAGATTCAGTTTCAGGAGTTATTATGCAAACCGATCGCGATATGACGGAACCCCGAGTTGAAATTTCGCTTTGCTTTGGAATGACCAGTCGCGATAAAGTCGAGTGGATCCTGCAAAAGGGCACAGAGATTGGCGTCGCAGCTTTTTATCCTTTTGTTTCCTCACGGACGCTGGTCACATCAACCGAACTTAATATGCAAAGGAAGTCACGTTGGCAGCGAATCATCCGGGAGGCGGCGGAGCAATCACACCGAGGAAGATTACCTGAGCTAAAATCGCCATTGAAGTTGGCGAATTGCTTCACGGTGATGAACGAAACCCATGATCTATGCCTGTTGGCTTGGGAAGGTGTCCCTCCCTCATGGGAGGGGCGCACTCCTATGAGGGAGACATTACGACAAGCAGTAGATGAAGTAAAACCAGCGTCTATTGCGCTGTTTATCGGCCCTGAAGGTGGCTTTGCAGTTGAAGAGGTAGACTTGGCAAGGGACGCCGGTTGCAAGATTATCTCACTGGGTCCCAGGATACTTCGGATGGAGACAGCGGCGATCGTATTCCCTGCACTTGTGTTATACGAATTGCAGGATGATCACCCAGATCGTAATCTGTCAATGATATAATGGAGAAACTGTAACTACTCAGCTTGCTTGGGAATTGGGGGGTGTGGTTTGGCGGCTCCGCAGCCAAACCACACCCCCCACTATTCAACAGCAGGATTGCCTGAGTAGTAACGAGAAACTTTATTTTCTTTTTGGGTTAATCAATTCATAGTAGATAGGAATTATCCTTGAAAAAGTATTGTATTATTGTGAATCCAGTTGCAGGCAAGGGTGCTGCAAAGAAGTTTATCCCTCAGATTGAAGCAAAATTAACGGCAATAGGCCTTGATTATGACTTGATTGAAACCGAATTTCCTGGGCATGCGATCAGTTTGGCTGCAGAAGCCGGTTCAAATGGGTATGATGTTGTAGTCGCAGTCGGTGGGGATGGCACCTCAAATGAGGTCATAAATGGCTTGATGGAAGCTGCTAATCAAAACAGGTTAACAGCAGACCTGGGGGTGCTGCCTGTTGGTCGTGGCAATGATTTTTCCTACGGGATGGGCATCCCTGCTGATTTGGATGAAGCGATCAACCGCCTGGTGGACGGAAAAGTACGGAAAATTGATATTGGTCTTGTAAAAGGCGGGGATTACCCCCAGGGTCGTTATTTTGGAAATGGCATCGGGATTGGGTTTGATACGATCGTTGGATTTGAAGCAGCGAAACTTCCGTCATTTATCAGTGGTATCCCTGCTTACTTGATTGCGGCGGTAAAGACGATCTTTTTATTTTTTAATGCCCCCTTACTTCGCCTGGATATTGATGGGGAGATCGTTGAGCAGCCTTGTTTGTTGGTTTCTGTGATGAATGGCAAGCGCATGGGTGGATCTTTCATGTTTGCCCCCGATTCGGCTTCAGATGACGGCCTTTTCAATTTATGTATTGCGCACCAAGTGACAAGATTGCAAGTGCTGGGATTATTTCCTAAAGTAATGAGTGGCACCCAACGCGATCATCCTGCCATTAAGATGCCTTCAGGAAAACACATTAAGGTCGAAGCCTTGAACGGTTCCCTCCCAGTGCATGCGGATGGTGAAACAATTTGTGAGGCAGGTCACTCTTTGGATGTCACTGTTCTCAAGCAGCAGTTGGGAATGATTTGTTAATCATTAGATGGATTTTATGAAGAAATTTTTGGTCAACCTAGTTATCAGATTTCTCACCGGAATATTATTAAAAATCGATGGTTCAGCTCTTAAGCACTTTCCTAAGGGTGGTCCTTTATTGGTGGCAGTCAACCATGTCAACTTCCTCGACGCGCCGGTGGTCCTTACGCGTTTGTACCCACGACCGACAACTGGTTTGATTAAAAAGGAAACGTGGGACGATCCTTTGCTTGCTTTTTTATTAGATGTTTGGGATGGTATCCCAATTGATCGGGATGGGGCAGATTTTACAGCCTTTCGATTAGCCAAACAAGCTTTACGTGAAAATAAAATCCTGGCTTTTGCACCTGAAGGCACGCGGACTGAAAATGGTCGTTTGATTCAAGCAAAACCCGGTGTCGGTATTCTGCTCAACCAATGCGATGTGCCCATATTACCTGTTGTGTATTGGGGGCATGAACATTTTTCCGAAAATTTTAAAAGACTTAAGCGTACACCGATGCACATTCAACTGGGCAAACCCTTTATGATTAATTGGGATGGACGCCCCAGGAACAAAGAAACCATGCAAGCGGTGGCAGATGCCATTATGATGGAAATCGCATCATTACTTCCAGAAGAATACCGTGGGGTTTATTCGCAGGGGGCATTTGAACATGATGAGTATATCAAGTATGTAGAATTACCGACGGGAGAGCATATTCCTGAGGCGTTTGGGAAGCAATTTTCCCAACCCTAAGTTTCGCCCAAACTGATCTGTAACTAAAAGATATTGCCCTCGGGCCGGCAAGGTCGCATCCGGAAATCGGATATCGTGACCTGCGACCCATCTTTGAACATCTGGCTTCTCGAGGCAGATTTTCCCCTTTTTAAAAGTATGCCCAAAGCGGGTGATAAACTCATGGGATGGTTCAAAGCGGTCATCTTGCCAACATCCTAAAAGCATCCCGATATATGCATAGGGGAGGGATTGAAAATGCATCAGATAAACCTCGGGAATCAGAAAATATTGGTTGTGCCTTGTGAAAAGTGCGAGACGGTGTGCCTCAATTATCTCCGTCATCATAAGACCATAATGTTCCAAAATCAGATCGAACAAATGGTTTTTCACGTTTTGATCAGTTTCGACCAGAAATGTTTTTGAGAAATCTCGGCTGGGTGGGATAACCGTTTGATGCGGTAGTGGCGTGGTTTTCATGATCAATGCGCAGAAGAATCCCGACATGCCAGTGATGTGTGGCCATAAACGCAACGCCTTCTTGAGATCTGGATGGTAAATTTGATCACTAAACTCAGAAAGGCCTGGTGTCTTAAATGGCATTTTTTCAGAAACATCCTGAAGGTAGAACGCGTTTGGAAACTTTTCCATAACCCGGTGGATAACAGCCTCGTCTTCTTCAGGTGCTAGGGAACATGTCGCATAAACGAGCTGGCCACCTATCTTCAGTGCGCCCAAGCCACTGGTTAAGAGCTGTACCTGGCGTTCCCCCAGTCGAAGGCGTTCATCTTGGGTGGTTTCTCGCATTGGGTGGTTTGGTGTGGGTCGCAAATTTTCCATGCTGCAAGGGGCATCCAGGAGGATTATGTCAAAAATCTCTGGGAACCAATTCCCAAAGGCTTCCCCTGGAAATTGTGTGATAGCCTGATTGATCCCCCCCCAGGTATTGAGCACCGAGCGGAGGGCAGGAATACGCGTCTTGCTGGCATCGTTTGCCAACACGAAGCCCCTATCCTGTGAGCGGTCAATCAAGTGTGTGGTTTTTCCACCCGGTGATGCTGCCATATCAAGGATTAAGGGGTGCGGTGTGTACATATCAAACAGGCTGACGGGCACAATGGAAGCGGCATCTTGTAAGTAATATTGCCCCATCCGATGCTCAATGGTTGTTCCAGGGGTATGGATGAACGAGTCGATTGTCCAACCATGGTCACAGAAAGGGATGGGCTTCACCTGCCAGCCATATCGTGATGCTAAATCTTGCATCGCTGATTCTGGATCCCCTTTTAACGCGTTAAGGCGGATTCCCTGGGGAAGTGGCTGGTCCTGGATGTCTTGAATGGTTTGAATCTCGGATTCATTCAAGATCTCCGAAAAACGAGCCAGGCTAACCTTAAATTTTTGCGAGACATTGGCTGCCATGTACTATTTCCCCGGTTGACTAATTAAGAAGATGATCTCATTTTCGATTAGCATTTCAAACACACCATGATTTTGGGGTAAATTTTCCTGAATTAATCTGCGATGACGATCGGTAAGATTGTGTTTGCCAGAAAGATCTACCACAGGCAGTGAGACTGCCAGGATATCCACATCCAGATGAGCCCAAAAAGATCGGTTGCATCCTGGGGTGCGTTTTTCGAATCGGTGAGCTTCTTTGAAAAATAAGCCCAAATCGGCGTGGATCGATGGGGGTGATACCAGGATATCCCGGTTTTCGGCAAGTGGGGCCAAACCCAGTTTGATAAAGAAGGTATTAATGAAATCAATGCGCGGTTGGATAATATCGTACGCGTAATATCGGGTCGAGAGTGGTAATCCCATGAATGGAAAGCCTATTGGATGGAGCCCACAGGCCAGGTCAAGGATGGTATTTGGCTTGCCAGTTTTTTGAAAGAGTTGATTGTAGAAAACATCTAGGTTAGGAAGGCGTTCAGCGGTTGAGGCATGTTGGGACAGGATATTCTGACAAAAGGAGCGGACTTCTTTGGATTCAAGCGATGTATCCTGCAGTTCAGAAAGCTGCTCTATGAGTTTTTCATAGTCGGGTTCGCCCAAATAGGGCGCGACAATGTTGTGCAATTTACGACGGACGGATTTAAGCAGCCCTTTCTGAGAAGGTTGATTGAGGGCTTCCTGGTGGATTAACTGCGTTATGGTGTGGGTGTTGAGCCCCAAATCACGGTATTTTGGCGCGGATAAGATCCTTTCGATGGTTTCTTGGATTTCGATCTCAGTGAGGTTCATTTCGTCACCAGGAAAGCTAACTCACTTGAGAACAGGAATTCTTGAACGGACCAAGATTTCCCGGACAGCATTTGATAAAAATGCTCACGGTAAAACTCCGGCATGCCCTTTTTCCGTCCCCCCAGGCTGCTGACCGGAAAGGAGACCAGGATGTGGTCTGCTTGAACACCTTCCAGCAATCGGGTTCCGATTTGTTTATCAACTTGTTCCAGACAGGGAATGGACTTCAGAATCAGCGCGACCTGGGCTGGCATTTCAGGAATATTCCCGGTGAGATCGCAGGACAAGGTGGTGCCACCTAGATTAAAATGAATGAAGAAGGATTGGAGGAAATCCAGCAGGTCCTCATAGATATCACAGGCGACATAGGTGCAATCCTGTTCTAACGGCATCCAGGGTATGGCCATGGGATTCAGCCCACAAGCCAGATCTATCAAGCTGGTGATTGGAGTGATCGGTGCCAGGCAGGTTTCAAAAAAGGTCGAGAGGATCGGCAAACGCTCTGCGGTGGAGGCATGCATCCCCATGGTTTTCAGGTAGAATTGTTTCACCTCATCGGCGTTAATGTCATCAGAGAGTTTTGAAAGGTCAGTTTGAATGGTGTGATAATCCATGTTGCGCTTGAAATAAGCCCCACCAATTTGATGGCATTTCTTACGGACGTACTTAAGCGCGGATTTACCAGTCAACCCCATAGCTATGGCATCTTTTGATAAACGCTGGATCAATTCTCGGTTGATTGAACCGTATTTTGGATTCGCTTGTACCTTTTGGACGAGGAGATCTAATTGGGGGTCATGCATGATTGCCTTGCAGTCGTTCTGTCAGTTGGGTCATAAAACGCAGGTTGTGAAGTGTTCCCAACCTCTGGTAGAGCCAGTCGCCTGTTTTGAAAAGGTGATGTAAATAGCCGAGACTGTAATGGGTGCAAACCGGGCAGTCGCAAAATTGGGAGATGGGCTGGTCGGCTTTGATGTGTTTCTTGTCCTGGATATAAACATAATCCATCCAATCGCCCTCATTGGTCAATGGCATGCCAGAAGGAGTCATGAACCGGAGTAATCGCCCATGACGGGCATCCCGGGTGGGAAGGGCGCAGTCAAAGATGTCATAGCCCAGGCGGAAGGTCTTCACCAGGTTAAGTGGATGCCCGATGCCAAGTGCGTGCATGGGGAAGTCTCCTGGGATGAGGTCGCGGGTCAGCCCCACGAGATCCTCTAATAAATCCCCCTTGTTGTTTAATGGCCAACCGCCGTATCCGAAACCGTCAAAACCGATCTCAAGCAAACCTTCAGCGCACTTCCGCCGCAGGTCAGGGTATCCACCACCCTGGATCACCCCAAAGATCAGAGGACGGTCGTCTTGTTCCATTTGCCTTTGAGCCATCTGCCGCATATATTCCTGTTTGCCGCGTTTTGCCCAGGCGAGCGTGCGTGCCACGGAAAGTTCTTGTTCAACTCGCGGTGCATCGACATGGGTGCAATCATCCAAGCTGATGACCACATCACTGCCATAGCTGATCTGGAGCTGGATGCTTTTCTCAGGTGAGAGGATAAACTTTCGACCTTTTCCTTCTGGTCGGAAGAGGATCCCTCGGTCGGTTAGTGATCCAAATCGATCTGATTCGCGGATCAATGAATAAGCTTGAAAACCGCCAGAATCCGTAAATATCACCCCAGGCCAACCCGCAAAGTGATGCAATCCTTTGAAAGCTTGAATGGTGCTGGAACCAGGCTTTTGCATCAGATGAAAGGTATTCATCACAACAGCCTGGATCCCAACCCCGAGCAGATCTTGTATGTCGACCGCCCGCACATAACCCGAGGTGGCATCGGGTAAGAATGCTGGTAACCGGAGTTCTTTGTCCTGCAGGGCGAGAAGGCTACGCCTTTCCATCTCAGGAATGTCTTCCCATTTTGTTGAGGTTGAGGATCAAGACAAATTCTCTTTTTTGACCTGTAACTTGAGGTAATATGTCCTGAATGAGACCCCGATAGATGGTTTCTTTTAATTGGGTCAAATCACAGGCTAAAAGGATATCTTGACTCTTCCCGAAAACCGCTTCCACTTCTTCCAGGAGCTTGGTCATTCGATAAGGCGTATCCATCAAGATAACAGGGACAGATTGATCAGTATATTGGGTCAAAAAGGAGGTTCGGAGTTGGGATTTACGGGGTGGAAAACCAGCAAATATAAATCGGTCAATCGGGAAGTCACACAAGGAGAGTGCTGCCATCAAGGAAGAGGGTCCTGGAACAGGGGATATGGGGATCCCGGCTTGATAGAGCAATGCCAGCAAGTGTTGCCCTGGGTCGGCAAAGACCGGTGTGCCAGCATCAGATATAATGGCCATCGTCTCACCTTGAGCCAAGCGCTGGAGAATGTTTTGGACTTCTTCAGTTTCATTATGTTCGTTTAGCGGGATCAATTCTTTTTCAATCTTAAGTTGATGTAAAAGTCGGCTGCCCTGGCGGTACTCTTCGCATATGATCGCATCGACCTTTTGGAGCATCCAGAAAGCTCTAAATGTGATATCTAGTGGATTCCCAATTGGCGTTGCAACAATATACAAATGACCTGCATTCGTTGGTGTCTGCATAGGTTTAATTGTAACATCCCTAATCATAAGATGAAAAGAAGGTTTTTGTCCTTCTCTGGTCAGGGTAGAGGGAGTGTGGCATAATACGATCAGTGAAATTTCACCGCAAGAAAGGGCATCCATGAAAAAAGTCAGCCGGTTGACCCGTGTCTCGCTCATGCTTGCATTGTTATTTGGGATAGATAAGATTTTAGGTGTGCTGCGCACGGTCATCATTGGGCGTCAATTTGGTCTTTCAGAGGAGCTGGATGTTTTCAACGCTGCAAACAACTTGCCCGACCTGCTATTCGCCCTGATTTCTGGCGGTGCCTTGGCGATTGCTTTTATCCCTGTTTTATCTGAGATACTGAGTAAAGAGGGACGCGATTCGGCCTGGCGATTGTTCTCGAGCGTTGCGAATTTAGCATTCATTGTGACCGGTACTTTGGCTTTACTGGTTGGCTTATTCGCAGGACCACTGGTCCGTGGGCAGCTGGGGATTGCGCCGGGATTTACACTCGATCAACAGGATTTAGCGATCCGCCTGATGCGACTGAACTTGATATCCACTTTGATCTTCTCGATCAGCGGGCTTGTCATGGCGGGACTACAGGCTAACCAGCATTTCCTGCTTCCTGCGATTGCCCCACTGGTGTATGATGCTGGACAAATTTTTGGTGCTGTGATCCTCGCACCACAGGAAGGATATCAAATCGGCGGGATTGAGCTTCCCGCATTCAACCTAGGTATTCATGGTTTGGTTTATGGGGTGATCATTGGTGCAGCTTTACACCTGCTTGTTCAGGTGCCTGGTCTGATCAAATATAAATATCGATGGTCACCCAGCCTTGATTTTAAAGAAAAAAGCTTTATTAAAGTCTTGCGGCTGATGGGGCCACGCCTGGTCAGTATGGTTTTCATCCAGTTAATTTTTGTTGCCCGCGACAATCTGGCTTCGAGGCTGCCAACGGGATCGGTCACAGCACTTAGCTACGGTTGGTGGATCCAACAGGTGCCGGAGACTCTGCTGGGTACGGCGATTGCGACTGCGCTCTTACCAACCCTTTCAGAACTTGTGGCTAAGGAGGAGAAGAGTGCATTTAAAGCCACTATTGAACGTTCTCTGCGGGTGATGATCGCCTTATCCTTGCCGATCACCGTGATCCTTTCACTCACCAGCCTGCCCTGGATTCAGACGGCTTTTGGTTTTCCACTTGAGGATGCGCAGTTGATTTTATGGGCGACACAGGGTTATTTGGTTGGATTGCTAGGGCATAGTGTGGTCGAACTGGGCGTGCGTTCCTTTTATGCGAATCAAAATGCTAAAGTGCCCATGCTCATTTCAGGAATGGGTTTTATTCTTTATCTGATTCTGGCAATCATTCTGATGGGTCCACTGGCTTCAGGTGGGATTGCCCTGGCAAACTCGATTTCGTATAGTATTCAAGCGCTTGTTCTAATTATTCTGCTTAATCGGGCTCTTCCTGAGAAATTTCGTTTGGGTAGGACTATTTTCAGGGGCATTTTGAGCGGGGCAGCTGCTGGTCTGTGTGCTTGGTTGATCTATTCCATGTTACCCATCCCATCATCTGCTTTAGTTTTATCTCTTATGGGAATGGTGGTTGGTGCTGCTGTAGGGCTTATTCCGATTTGGCCTGAGGTTCGCTCAATGATTAACCTTTAATT
>CAZWDG010000047.1:0-9189 GCA_964633075.1 uncultured Candidatus Brevefilum sp. | reverse complement strand
CTCTTTATCGACATTGGACGCGAGGACCAGGAATGGAAACAGGCTGAAAATTTTGCTAACCTGCTAGATCAATACCACATTCCTCATGAATGGTATTTCTATAGAAACGGTCACACAGAAACGTATTGGTCCAGCCATTTGGAACAATATTTACTTTGGTATGCAAAAAATTGGTAACCAATAATCATCATTTTTGATGTAAAATAATTAAAACCAATATTCTCAAAACAAAGGGAGACAAAATGTATCAGCAAATCACAATCGTTGGATATCTAGGTAATGACCCCGAAATGCGCTTCACGACAAGCGGACAAGCTGTCACCAGTTTCTCTGTTGCGACAAGCAATTCATACACCAACAACGCAGGACAAAAAGTGGACGAGACCACCTGGTTCCGTGTTTCAGTGTGGGGGGCTCAGGCTGAATCCTGTAAACAGTATCTCAGCAAAGGTCGTCCCGTTCTGGTTGTTGGGCGATTACGCCCTGATCCTCAATCCGGGGGGCCGCGCACTTTCACCCGTAACGATGGCACAATCGGCGCCTCTTACGAAGTGACAGCACAAAACGTCCGTTTCTTGCCTAGCGGCGGTGGCGCGGGTGCTTTCGAACAGGATTTTGGCAATGAGGAAGGGGAGGGTGAAGACGACGCTATCCCCTTCTAGACCGGAGCTCGTATGTCAAACAACCCGATACCAAATATTGAACTGCCAGATGACCTGGCGTCAAAATATGTCAACTTCGTCCGGATTGCACACACTGCGTCAGAATTTGTTTTAGATTACTCTCTCATTCTGCCTGGTGTTAAAACGCCTGAAGTTAGTTCCCGCTTGGTGATGTCTCCCACGGCAGCCAAACTCTTTCTTAGAGCCCTGGCAGAGAATATCAGCCGCTACGAAACCAATTTTGGGGAAATCACTCTCCCCGGGAAGCACTCTCTGGCGGATGACCTGTTTCGCGCGAATAACCCCGAGCCCTGATGACTAATCATTTAGAAGCACTTTCAGATCGTATTCGAGAATTCCTCGAACGCCAGAATAAAATCCGGGATGAAGCCCTCTCACAAAGCCGAGACCTGACCCGGCACGCATCCAGGGCTATTCGTGCCATTCACCGCGAAGAGGTTGAACTAGCACGGAAGCATCTGGCTGAAGCAGATCTACTGGCTTCTGCGCTACGGGAAGGCTTGTCCCATTATCCTGATCTGTATTACTCTGGTTATTCTCAGGACGCACTCAAGGAATACTGCGAAGCACATCTCACAGTGGCCACCATTCTGAATCAAGATTGGCCTATACCAGAAGACCTGCAAGTGGAATATGCCACCTACTTGAACGGCATGTCCGAGGTCGTGGGCGAATTACGGCGGCGGATTATGGACATCATGCGAGAAGGTCATTCCCAGGAAGTGGAACGTCTGCTAGATGTGATGGATGACATTTACGCTCAACTGGTCACGATGGATTTTCCCGATGCGCTGACCTACGGCCTGCGCCGCCGCACGGATATTGCCCGCAGCATCATTGAGCGCACCCAAGCTGACGTCACCGTCAGTTACCGGCAGCAGCAACTCGAAAAGCGCATCACGGACCTCTCGTCGCAATTGGCACAATTTGACCCAAACGATCAACCTGACCAGTGAAGTTCTAACAGAAAAAATTATCTTCCCCGCTGTAAAACGCGGGGTTTTCATGTTGTCTCAAAAGTGACCTTCCAGTCAAAACTGATTCGCCTTTCGCAGCAAAATAGAGTAAACTTTATGGCGGAATAAAACATGCAGGAAAAAACAGATCCCTGGCAGCGACCCGAGAAAAACAACCTCCCTGCCGAAACCTCACTTGAAGCAGAAAACCAGACGCTTGAACCTTTCTTAATTCGGTTCTGGAAGCGTCTGCAGCATTTGGGATTGGGAGACTCTGCCATCAAAATTGGCACAGCCCTCACCACAATCCTTTTGGTCATCTCAGTGGTATGGATCATGCGGACTTTCTACTTGAAAAGCCCCGAACAGACGGCTGAATTTGCCAATGTGGCCATCGCTGAGACCCTTTCAACCCCAATGCCCACCCAACCTCCACCCTTATTTCATGCTGGTGGAGGGGATGCTGATGGGGTGGATCGGACAGCTGACCTGCACACTTTCCTTCCCGTTCGCCTGGTACGCGATGACGTCATCGAATACACGGTCGAAACCGGTGACTCGATCTTCTCTATCGCTGAAAAATTCGACCTGAAACCAGAAACTATCCTGTGGGGCAATCGTTATATCCTGGGTGATGACCCACATTTTATCTATCCTGGTCAAAAACTGAACATCTTACCCGTTGATGGCGTCTATCACCAATGGAGTGCGGGTGAAGGGTTGAACGGCGTGGCCGCTTTTTATGGTGTGACGCCAGAAGACATCATCAACTGGGAAGGCAATGAATTGGATCCGAACACCATCGGCGATCTGGCCAACCCCAATATTCCTCCTGACAAGATGCTGGTGATCCCAGGCGGTCGGGGGGTGTTCACGGATTGGCGAACCCCGCGTATCAGCCGGGATGAACCCGCCACAGCCAAGCACCTCGGACCGGGCGCCTGCACAGCCAAATATGACGGCGTGAGCGGTTCCCTGACCTTCATCTGGCCAACCACCGAACGCTATCTTTCAGGTTATGATTACAGCCCTGAGACGAATCACTACGCGATCGATATCGCTGGTAGAGCTGGCAACCCCATCTTCGCTGCTGATCACGGTGTGGTGGTCTATGCCGGTTGGAATGATTACGGCTATGGCGAAATGATTGTGGTTGACCATGGCTCAGGCTGGCAGACGCTCTACGCCCACCTCAATCAGATCAACGTGGTTTGCGGACAGGAAGTCTACCAGGGTGACATCATTGGTTTGATGGGCAGCACCGGCAAATCCACTGGACCTCACCTGCACTTTGAGATGCGCAGTGACGATTATGGTCGGGTAAATCCCTGGGACTTTCTCAGGTGATCACAAAGATACCATTTTTATTAAAGAAATGAAAAACACCTGTCATCATTAGATCACAGGTGTTTCTTGATATGATCGTCGGTTCTATGTGAAAGAATCTATCCCATCACCACCTGAACGGTATGAACTTCCCCATCATCAAAAACGGGCAACAGGTTGCTTTCGATCAAGTTTCCGTCCAAGGTAACTGACTTCACACCTTTCTGAACGCCATCCGGATTCTTCACCCGGATCTCGTAAATGGTGCTCCTGAAACGACGCCTGACTGAAAATTCCCGCCAACTTGCAGGAATGCAGGGATCGATGCGCAAACCCTCGTACTCTGGGCGAATCCCCAGAATATACTTGATCCCAGCCTGATATGTCCAGGAAGCCGTCCCGGTCAGCCAGGCATTGCGCGCCAGGCCGAACTGGGGATGCTCGTCACCCAGGATGTTCTGAGGATAGACATAGGGCTCGCACTCATAGATGTCAATCAGTTCATTCTTGATCGCCGGGTTAATCTGACGATAATACAGGTAGGCCCGGTCCCCACGCCCCAGCATGGTCTCAGCCATCATCACCCAGGGGTTGGCATGCAGAAAAATCCCACCGTTCTCCTTAGCCCCCGGCGGGTAGGTCGTTACGCCACCCTTTTCAGGGTCAAAGCCGTCATACCCCGGGGTGCTGAGTTTGATGCCATACGGGGTGTTGAGCTTCTCATAAACAGCATCCAGCGCTTTGATCGCACGCTTTGTTGACGCAAAACCCGAAAGAACCGCCCAGGACTGCGCGTTGGTGTAGATCTGTCCGTGCGTGTTATGTTGTGAGCCAAGGGCTTTACCGTTTTGATCAAAATAACGGATATACCAATCCCCGTCCCAACCGACCGTTTTGACCCGCTCCTTCATCTCCTTGTAATATGTTTTGAATTTCTTAACCAGCTTCTTTTTACCCAGTTGCTTGCCCAGTGCAATCATTTCGTTAAGCGCCCAACCATAAAGATGCGCGGTGAACAGGGATTCTGCACCTGAGGGCAAATTAACAGTGTCGTTCCAATCCGCAAATCCCAAGAGCGACAAGCCGTGCGCACCGGTATGATCGTGGGTAAACTGTACTGCTCGCCGCATGTGCTCCCAAATACTGGCTACCTCAATGGGTTTTTCCTGTTGATCTTTTTCATAAAAGGCTACGTGTTCTTTTAAGATATCAAAATCACCGGTTTCTTTGATGTAAGCTGTCACGGCCAACACCCCCCACAGATGATCGTCGCTGTAATATTTTGGGCGATCTTCCTCAGCAGCAGCATCGCCCATATTGGCAATCATGTTCAGAGGATTAAACTGGTGCATGGCTGAACCATCAACTTTCTGAACGCTGAGGAGTTTGAGCAGCAATTGTTTGGATGGCTCTGGCATCAGCGATAAAGCGCCCATTACATCCTGTGAACTGTCTCTGAACCCCATCCCGCGCGCACCGAATCCCAGCTGGTAAAGGGAGAGATAGCGAGACCAGTTCATGGTCACGACGCATTGTCGCGGGTTGTGGATGTTAAGCATGCGATTCATCTCAGCATCGGGGGTGTGGATCTGCGTCGTAGCCAGCACATCGTCCCAAAATGCCCCCAGGTCAGCAAAAGCTGAATCAACCTGAACAATATCACAGTAGCGTTGAATCGCTGGTGTCGCATCTTGAATGCTCGCCGCCTGACTGAGGAGGATGACAGCCTGGCATCCCTCACCTGGGGAAATGGCACCCAGATGCAGCATCAAAGCAGCGATGTTATCCCCCCTCAACGCCAAACTATTGCTGAGTTCTTCAGCTTGTAAACCAGCAGGAGAAGCCCAACTGCCGTACCCATTATCCCCCAAAAAGGCTCCCCGATCGGTGTCAAAGGATAAGGCCGGCAGATTCGCCGTGAGATAATTGCGCTGGCGTTCTTTTAACATGAAGGGTGCCTGGCTGAGGATCTTAAGGCCATCCTTGTCCTCATCCAAATAGGATTGCATCGTTTGCGGCACCCAATCGGCGTTGATCAGCTGCTTGAGGGCATCCGGATGGGTGTATTCCACAACCGGGATCAGATCCACCACCTTTTTAATCTTGCCTATATTGGTGATCGTAACTTTTTGGATGACAAGCGTTTCACCTTCAGGAACAAAGATGCATATATCGCAGCGCAAGTTCTGCATTTCAGAGACGATTCTGGAATATCCCAAACCCACATGACAGCGATAACGGCGATAACGCATCAGCGTCGGCACATAAAAAGGTGAAAAAACGGTATACCCTCCCCGCCTATCAGGAGTCCGCAGATAAAGTGTGGTCCCTCTAAAGTCTGATGGCGGACCTTGCGTGAGATACTTGGTAATGCGATTCAGCGCGGGGTCCCGCCGGCAGATCAGCATCCCGCCCGTCTGATCCACAAACCCACCAAAATCCAATGAACCGATGTAATTGACCCATTTAACCGGTGTTTGCGGATCGGTGATCACATATTCCCGATTTTTATCATCAAAATAACCAAATTTTTTCATCTTGGTATTGACCTCATATCAAATTAAATTAATCAAAATTTTAGTTCTCCCTGGCCAGCTGAGCACTTCCTGGCGCGGAAATAGGACGAAGGATGCGCCAGAGGGAATATCCTGCGCGATTCCATTGACAGATACAGCACCCAGACAATAACTGCCATATGAAAGATGCCCTGGATTAGCATACACCACCTCGATCTGCCTGTCCGCAAAGATGGTTTGAACCTTTAACTGATCGGAATGTGAAAATTGATCGCCGGCTAATTTTGGCTCAAGTTTCAGATCTCCCATATGCCCTTTAACCCCAAAGGCTTCCGTCAATAATGTCAATAGATACCAGGCTGCAGAACCCGTCAGGTAAGGGTACATCCCACGTCCACGTGGGTTAAAATATTCGGGAATGCCCGGATAAATGCGGCTTTGGGAGAAATTTTGGCTTTGGACAAACAAGCCGTGCAAGATCCGCCAGGCAGCCTCCGCCAGCCCTTGACGGTAAAGCGCATAGGAAAACATGACGGACATGTGACTGAAAGCAGCCCCGTTTTCCTTATGCCCGTAAGCAAACCCAAAAGCTCTGCCAAGTTTTGGGAAATCGGACAGGAAATTTGTGTTGAGATGGTAACCATTGAGGCTTGGATCATAGAGATAATGATCCGCTGCTTGGACAATTTTTCTAGCTTGTTCTTCAGAGACAATCCCAGCCATTAATGGAAAGACCTGACCGGTCAAGGTCATACGAGCGCCCAGGGGATGCTCCCCTTCCACGCGCTGACCCCGGTTATCATAGTAACCATTAAACCAACCGCGTCCATCCTTGTCCGTGATCCATTCCTGCTGTCGAATATGGTTCGAGAGCCAATCCGCTTTGAACTTAAGATCGGAACTCATCTCTGCGAGGGATAGAGATAGCTTCTCCCCGGAAAGGTCGCCCTGAACGCGATCAAAATAAGCCTGTAAGTGATTTTGCTTATCCGCGACACTGTTGTAATTTATTGGTCCTGAGATCTGGTCAAATAGGGGGACCAGTTCGGCT
This sequence comes from uncultured Candidatus Brevefilum sp., assembly GCA_964633075.1. GTDB lineage: Bacteria > Chloroflexota > Anaerolineae > Anaerolineales > Anaerolineaceae > Brevifilum. Next base: position 2,657 of record CAZWDG010000047.1, on the reverse strand, counting down.
ACAATGGGCACCGTTTCTACGCCAGTTCTTACCAGCGCCAGGCATAAGTCCCCTAAGTGGCGCAAATTCCCCGCATACATCCCGGAGAAAGCGACACTTTCACCCCTCTCCGCCCCCATATCCAGTCCGTCATTCCAGTCCCCACCCTCCAGCTTGATGAGATTATGCTCACCAACGTTGAAAAAAACCGTCAGATGCTGCACCAGGAGATGCTCCAGCATAGAGCCCTCAACCAATCCACCAGAAGCGGATCGTAATTGTGTACCTTGTTCGGGTCGCCAATCGTGATCCACACCTTGACAACGATGGTGCAAGTGATCCCGGAAGTAGGTTTGGGGTCTCAGCAGGAAGAGAAGATCCCCTGTTTGATCCAGGTACAACCTGGTCGTGAGTAAAGGCCAGGCACCGTGATCCATCCAAACCCTGGGGATGCTATTCCGATCGGCCTTGAATTCACCAGGTTGCGCCCCAATAATCGTGGCATTGCTCCCATCCATCCGGATCCCAGCAAAATTGCTCAATAAACTTTGATCAATCGCCGTTCGCTCGGTTAAAAGGATTGCCAGCAAATCCTGCCAGAGATCTCGCCAACCGCGTCCGCCCCGCCCATAGTCGTGATAAGGCAGAAACGAGTTGCCCATGATGCGTCGCAGAATGGGTTGGAGGTTGACCCACTGCAGCCAACCATCCAGGCGCTCGTGCTGGTGATTAAAACGAAGAGTTGAAAGCTTTTCCCGCCAAAAGGCCTGGGTCATTGCCAGATGATCAGCAAATTTCACTTCAGACCCATATTTCTCCACCAGTCTTTCAAGCTCGGATTCCTCTGTCATAATACCGAGGATGAGAATGGTGCTCGTCGATTCACCCGGCATCAGACGCACAGGAGAAAAATGCAACGCCCCAATGGATTCATAGCCTTCGAAACTGCTCCCTGCCCGCTGTAAAACCGGATTCCCTTGAATGACGGCTTGTGGCCAATCCAAACTCCCTCCTTCACCAATGAAATCTTCCACTAAGGGTGTGAAGCCCACTGGCGGATGACCATCTTCATCGGTCCCCAGAACGGCATAAATAGTTTGATTGTGTGTGTGTCCGCGCTCATCAAAGGACATGGTGGGCTTTACCCAGACACCGTACTGATGGCAATATGTCCGATGCAACAGGGAAGTCACATGACGATGATCCCTGAGGTTGTCGGCTGAACGTCCATAAATGGGGATAGCTGCGATGGCGGACAAATCAAGCGGCTCACCCCCCTGATTGGTCAGCCTTACCTGCATCAATTCCACTGTATCCTGATTGGCAGGGACAAAATTGACCACGGAGGCCGTCAATCCTGTTTTTGAATGATATCGTTGAATCCCATGCCAGAGAAAGCCTGCTCGCAAGGAGACCTCCTCATTTTGCTTCAGCGCATTTTGATGAATTTGGCGTGCGCTGTTTCCGGTCACTGACCAGGGTTCGCCATGAATCCGCACCCAGAAATTACGCGCAGAACGCGTGTTGTGCAAGTCTTCAACAGAAACGGGCAATAGCAGGAAGGTATTTTGATTGAGTTTTAGATCCCCATTCAAGGTGGGCGTAAGGGAGGACATCATGCCAGATGGGTTGACCAGTGGAAAAAAGAGGTAACTGCTGTCCTGAGGAGCTCTTAATTCAAAAGTCCCCTGGTCGTCAATAAAGTGCCAGCTGGTTTTTTTCATCGAATCCATATCAACCTCACTGATCTCAATTTCGATCCATTAAGGATCCTGCGCTTGATGACAGTCTTTAATAGAAACACTCAATCCGATCAAATTCACCCGAACGAACCCTCTCAGCATACGGACTCTTAATAACAGTCCCACTGATATTGACCTTTTCATTGTTCGAATAAAGCATGATGCCCTTAATTTCAACGCCTTCAGCGTAAGTGTCCTTGCGTAAAGGATTGAACAAAGTAACCTGGCACGAGCCCAGGAAACTAAACGTAAAACTGCCATCTCCTTTGAACAGCCAGCCGGGCAAGCTGGGTTTGAACCTCAAAATCAGTTCCCCATCCTCAATTTGAAACGGCTGTTTACCCGCTGTCATCACCCGCCACATGCTGAGAAACTCTGCTGTCGAGCCGCTCAAGCGGGCGACAAAACCATTCCCATGCAGCGAGGTGTCTGGATGAGCGCTGCTGACAATAAAGGAACTGTTTTCCAGTGGGCTACGCCCGTAGATGTCGGGGTCCATGAAAGGCGGTAAATGAGCCTGTAAAGCTTCAAAAAATTCGTCGTACAAACCCGCGTTCAACAATTCCAACAGGTACTTAAAAGCCATATGCATCCAAATGGACTCGTTTTCAAGCCAGCCCGGTGTGAAGGCCCGCGCTCGACCAATCTCAAAAGGTTGATCGGTCAATGGCGCATTGACCTTATACATGCCAAGGACTTGATCAAACAGGTCACTTCCTTTGACTGCCCGAGCCAGATCTTGAGCCCTTTGCTTATCAGATATTTTCATCAGGCGAACGGGACCCTCCAAAAATGGGGGTAAGGCCACGGGTTTAAATCTTTTAACACAGATGTGGGGATGACCGTGAGCATCCTTGGAATCCCTCAGGCTGTAATCGGTCACCTGATGGATGAAATACGTGGGGGGGACTGCTTTGGATAAGGACTGCGCTATGC
>CAZWDG010000046.1:0-9255 GCA_964633075.1 uncultured Candidatus Brevefilum sp. | reverse complement strand
GCATCTGAGATGCCCAACCCTGGACGTTCACCGATTAGGATTAGGACCACATCAGCCTGGATGATCTCGTTTAGGTCATTGATCACGCCCACCCGGGCATATTTAATAAAGAAGGGCGTTCCAAGGCTGAGTCCGGCTGCCTGGACTCCCTCTTGGATCACGGGGAGGATCAGGGGTAAATTGCTATTGATGGCTGCTGCACTCAGCCCATCACCAACAACGATTTGAATCTGGGGATTGATTACACAACGTTCAGCGATAGTCGTTTTCGCTTCATCGCTCAAGGTGCGCCCCAGATCGGGCCTAAGCAGATATTCATTTCGCGTTTGGACTTGTGTCTGGACGGTGAACAAGTCAAATTGTTCCAGGATTTTCCCATCCACCTCACCGTAAATTGCATCCTGGGTGATGGCATGATCTGCCTGGAATAAGAGCAGTGACCCAGTTCTTGGGCGGGGACCTGCGCGGCCAACACCAAGGCGAGCGCTGGTGGTAGAACAGAGGTTGCGCAAGCCTTCAGGATCGAAGGGGTTGGTTACTCCAATCTTCTGGCGATTTTCAGGCAGGCTTGGATCTGGCAGGTCGATTTCAACGACTCGGCGTTCAGCTTGTTTTGTATCTGACACTTGGGGGGGTAAGACCTGTGTATTGACCTTCTCCAGCTCTGCCAGAACTTGTTTTACAATCGCTTCGATGTCAAAATTATCTTGTTCCATAAGCACCTCTCATTTCCCCAGGAAGAATGAGGCATCACCGGCTTTATCTGTCAGGATGCCGTCTTTCATCAAACCCAGGTTTTCCATCCAGGCTTCAAATTCTGGGGTGGGGCGTAAACCAAGCAGCTGGCGCAGGCTGGCGGTGTCGTGGTAACTGGTGCACTGGTAGCTGAGCATGATATCGTCCCCCATGGCGACTCCCATAAAGTAGCAGCAGCCGGCTGTGGTCAGAAGCACCGCCAGGTTTTCGATGTCATTCTGTGTCGCGACGGCGTGGTTGGTATAGCAGGCATCACATCCCATTGGGATACCGGTCAACTTGCCCATGAAGTGATCTTCCAGGCCTGCCCGCGTGATCTGGACGGAGTCATAAAGATATTCCGGCCCGATGAACCCGACCACAGTGTTAACAATGAAGGGCTTGTAACGTTTGGCTAGGCCATAACAGCGCGCTTCCATGGTCAGTTGGTCTGATCCCTCATGGGCATCCGCTGAGAGGGCGGTCCCCTGACCGGTTTCGAAATAGAGGTAGTTCGGTCCGGTGCTCACACAATATCCCTTTGCCAGTTCGTAAGCCTCGTCCAGCAATCCAACTGAAATCCCAAAGCCTTGATTGGCTTTTTCAGAACCTGCCAGGCTCTGAAACAGGAGGTCGATCGGTGCACCGCGTTTGAGAGCTTCCATTTGTGTGGTGATATGTGCCAGGATCGAGTTTTGGGTGGGGATCTCCCAGGTGGTGATCACATCATGGGTCATCTCGAACAAGCGACTTACACTGGCAAGTGAGTCATCTGAGGGATTGATCCCGATCACACAGTCACCAGAGCCAAAGGACAGGCCTTCATAAATGGCAGCTTTAATCCCTGCTGGAGAATCGGTAGGATGATTGGGTTGGTTACGCGATGAGAGTCTGCCTGGCAGACCGATGGTGGTGTTACAGTGTGCCGAGACCCTGATTTTCCTGGCGGCGATCATCAGATCGAGGTTTGACATGAGTTTGGTCACCCCTGCGATCATTTCAGCCGTCAGTCCATTGCTGATGTGTTGGATCATCGCGGGGGTGGTGGTGTCTGCCAGCAACCATTCGCGTAACTCACCCACTTTCATGGTTTTAATCTCATCATAAATTGTTTCTTCGACGCCGTCATCGATCACACGCGTGACCTCATCCCTTTCATAAGGGATGGCGGGATTTTGGCGCAGGGTTTCAAGGGTGACCTCAGCCAGCACATGTTTTGCTGCCATCCTTTCCACAGCACTTTCAGCAGCAATGCCAGCCTGTCGATCACCGGATTTTTCCTCGTTGGCTTTCGCCAACAGTTCTTTTATCGTGCCGAACTCGTAAGTTTTTCCAAATAATTTCGTTCTCAGAAGCATGGCTGTCCTTTACTCGTTCACAAGTTCAATCGTAAAAGATCAAGGTTTTGACTGAAAGCGGCACAATCCGTCCATCCAGGATCGGCTCGCCAATATCAATAAAATCACCTTCGCTCAAACCGATTTGGTCCACACTGATCAGAGGAAGCTGCGGTGCCAGCGCATTGATCGTCTGTCCGAGCACCTGGGCATAATCCAATTCAATCACCAGTACCAGAGGCATTCCGGGTGCAAGCGAATCATTGGCAAAATTCACCAGACCCTCTGCAATCTGGTGCATGCAATCATAATCAAGCTGTGCCGGTAAATCGAGGGCGATGGCATAGGTGGTCGATTCCAGGTTGATGTCCCAGCGTTGAATGGCTGATCGGATGGCAGTGGTCAGGTATTCGGGTGAGGGGCAGATGTCGAGGGCAAGTTGGGGTCGGACCACTGGCAGATTCCGGGCAGGGAGTATGTCAGCCTCTGTCCAGATGGTACTGCCGCTGAGGGTCACTGTTTGGCTGGAAGCACCAATCACCGTTGCACGTGTGGTCTGTGAAGGGGGCATGATCTTATACCCCTGCAACCTGGGATTTTCTCTCAGGGAACGAGCAAAGAGCGGTCCAACATCTTCGTGAATGAGGACATCTCCAAGCGAATTGATCTCGATAGGCTGATAGTAATACGCCCCTATGCCGCCAGAGAAGAAGAGAACTTTGGAAATTTCCGCACCTTTTAATGGGGGTGTCAGTTGAAGTTTCCGCCCTAGGTCTGTCTGAATCCCGGATACCAGGTCTGCCACCAGGTCTGCCATGCAGTCTGTAAAGCCCAGCAAGGCTTCAAGATCAACATGCTGATCCATCACGATTGGCAACCTAAGAGCATCAATGATGATTTGTCCGGAGGGTGCGATATGTCTGACGATCCCTGAAGTCTTATCAATGATGAGCTGCCGCCCACCCACCGCCAGGGTGGAAGAAGAGAGGTGATCCCCAAGCCGGAAGATGGCGGCGTTGGCGGTACCCCCGCCGATATCAACATTTGTGACCTGAGCAAAACGTTCAACCGAATAGGCTGCTGCCCCGGAGCCACGGCCGGCAATTTGCGCTTCCAGGTTTGGGCCAGCCACGGTCACGATGAAATCACCGGCAAGTTCTGCCATAGCCTGAAGGATTTGATTGGCGTTTTCTGCGCGCGCAATTTCACCCGTGATGATGATCGCACCGGTATCGATCTGTTCTGGAAGGATATTTGCCTTGCGATATTCACCTTTGACGATTTCTGTCAGCAAGGAAACATCCACCAGCTTTGGATTGATGAGAGGGGTGAAGTAAATGTCACTCTCAAACAGGGAGGATTTGTCGACCACGTCAAAGCGGGGAACCCTTCCTGGTCGGGCGACATCCGCGATCTGAAGGCGTGAAAAGACAAGTTTGGTCGTGGTCGTGCCAACATCAACCCCGACACTGATCATTTCCCGCGCCTTGGCCATCAAACCAGTACGCTCCTATTCGGTAGCTTTTGGCAGGATGAACTCGATATTGCTGTGAGGGCGAGGGATGACATGGACGCTGACCAGTTCACCCACCCGTTTTGCCGCAGCCGCGCCAGCGTCGGTGGCCGCTTTAACGGCACCGACATCACCCCGCACCATCACCGTCACGTACCCACCCCCGATGGTCTCCTTTCCGATTAATGTGACATTGGCCGCTTTGACCATCGCATCCGCAGCCTCAACAGCACCAACGAGACCTTTGGTTTCTACCATACCTAACGCAATAAATTGAACATCTGCCATGATTGGCTCCTTATCCAAATACATTTTTTCTTTTGTTCTTACCACAATCGATCGCCTTGATTAAATCGCGTTCGCTACAGTTCGATGACGCCATCCTTTCTCACTGAAAGGTAAACGGTTTCACCCTCTTTATAGGGGAGACCACTTTCATAGACCACGTCCGCCGCAATGATAATTTCATCACACTGCACAAAATAGCGGATGATATTCCCATGGGAGATGCTATTGGAAATGATGCCGTGCAGGTGATATTCATCCTCATTATCGTCTGGTTGATAACTCACATGGACAATCTCAGGCCGGATGGCCACATCGTGACAGGTGAGGGTTTCGTTGCTGGCTTTGTTGAAATCTGCAACTGGGAGGATGGTGTAGTTGCCGATAAAGGTCGCCGCGAACTTCGTGCGCGGTTTGGAGTAAAGGTCGATGGCCGTGCCGCTTTGTTCAATAAATCCCTCGTTGAAAAGGTGAATCATGTCGGATAAGACCATGGCTTCATCCTGATCGTGGGTAACAAAAATGGTGGTGATGTTGAGCTGCTTTTGGATGCGACGAATCTCAATCTGCAGATTGCGTCGTAACAGTGCATCAATCGCTGAAAGAGGCTCATCCAAGAGCAGGACTTTGGGCTCGGTGACGATGGCCCGCGCCAGGGCGACACGCTGCTGCTGACCACCAGAAAGTTGGCTGGGATATTGGTCAATTTTTTCTTTTAAACCTACCATCGCCAGGATTCGGTTCACCTTTTCGTCAATTTCTGCTTTTGGCGTTTTGTTCTGCTTGAGACCATAGGCGACATTGTTAAAGACGTTCAAATTTGGAAAGAGAGAATACTGCTGGAAAACCATGCCGATGCCCCTATTTCTGGCACTGACCTCGGTAATGTCGTTTCCATCCAGGTAGATTCTTCCTGAGGATACTACCTCCAAGCCGGCCAGGCAGCGCAGCAAGGTGCTTTTTCCGCAGCCGGAAGGTCCCAGCAGGGTGACTAGCTGTCCTTTGTCAACCTTCAGGTTGATATCCTTGAGGACATGGTTCGTCCCGAAATACTTGTTGACATTTTCAAAAACGATATAAGACATGGGTTATCTCCCTTTACTTTCAATCTTCTGACGGTTGTCCCTGCTCTGGAGATAAAGGACCAAAGCGGTGATGAGGAATGTGGTCAGCATAATAATCACAAAAACAGCAGAGGCTTCGGTGCTGGAACGTTTCATTGCCAGGAAAAGGAAAATCTGCACATTCTGGAATGCACTGCCGGTAATATTACGGATCAGGACATAATCGCCAAAGATAATGCCCACTGCCAACAGCGACGAGACTGTGATGCCTGAGATGATATTGGGAACGATCACCCGGATAAAGGCATCCAGTTTGCTGGATCCCAACATCTCTGCGGCCTCGATCAGCATTGGCATATTAACCGAATGCATGCTGTTTCGGATCCCCTGGAAAATGTAGGGCAGGATGATGATGCAGTAAGCACCGATCAGCATCACCTGGCGTACCCCCAGAAAGCCCCCAGCACCTGCGTAGAGTGACAGGATGCTGACGGAAAGGATCACGCCCTGGATGGTATAGGGGATCATACACAGGATCTGGACATATTTCTCTAACTTTGGGAAATAGATTGTCACCACAAACAAGGCCAGGAGCGTAATCACCACGGTGATCACAATCGGGAAGATACAGACCAGGATGGTACGTCCTAAAGAAAGCAGAAACGATCTATTGGAAAGCAAGTCCACATAATGCCTGAGCGTAAATCCTTCAGGTAGGATCTCAGTCCATTTCTGGAAGAGGGAATAGATTGCGGTGGCAAAGAGTGGCACCAACAAATAAATGATAATGATGATGATAATTGCGGCGGACCAAATTTTGTTTTTCATTTAACGCCACCTCCATTTTGAAGTCTGACTGGTAATGAAATTGTTGATGAGGATGGCGGCTAACATCAGCAGCATCATCACCACGGATAAGGCAGCGCCAAGATGTGGTCGGGTGGTCATATCCCCGGTAAACATTCCCGTAATGTTGATTGCAAGCAGCGAGTAATTGTTCATCAGCAGCGCATAAGCGGTGGCATAGGCAGCGAGGGCATTTGCAAAAAGCACGCTCAGTGTCCCGAAGATGCTTGGCAAGAGCACGGGAATGCCCACTTTTGTCCAAAAAGTAAAGCCATTGCCGTTGAGAAGCAGATTGGCCTCTTTCCATTCCTTGCGAATGCCATAAAAAGCAGGCACCAGCAGCAATGTCGCCAGCGGGATTTGAAAGTAGATGTACATCATGTTGAGCCCGGTGCTCGTGTAAAGATTGAAGTTGGCAAGCGCCTGCAAGCCATAAGTCTTGGCAAATTGGATGATAACGCCTGAATTACCTAAGATGATCATATAGGCAAAAGCCAACGGGACGCCGGCGAAGTTGGAGGTCATATTCAGGACGGTCAAAAATACGTTTTTGATCCTTCCCGTTGAATTATGAATCGCCTGGGCGCCGATAAACCCGATGGCAATCCCAAACAGGGCGGAAATTGCGGTGACCTTTAAACTATTGATAATCGCTCTTTGATAGGCAAGCCGGGTGAAAGATGTGATGTAGTTATCCAGGGTGAAAAGGATGCTTTTATCAACTTCAGATCTAAAACTGCTGACAATCATCATCACGAGAGGCAAGATCTCGTATAATAAGACGACGACCAAAAAGGGGAGAAGCGCCAGAAAATATATCGCTACATTCCTTTTCTTTTTCATGGTATCTCCAATTTCCAAAAATGGGGCGTATTATTCAATACGCCCCGTTATCAACGATTAACTGGTGAAAAACCTCTTAGGGCGATTAATTGCTCATCAAGGGGATGATCTCTTCTTCCCAGCGCTGTGAGATCTGAGCGCCGACTTCTGCATAACGGGCAGCATCTGTAATCGGGATAGAATTTGCATACTGGGACTGCTGAATGGTGGCATCCTGAATTTCTTGTGGGATGACGATATCGGTGCGGGTAGGAACAGCACCTCCCTTAGCAAGGTTGATCTGACCTTCATCGCTGAAGATGAACTCACGCGCCAGCGCAGCGGCAAAGGGGTGGGGGGCATAGGCGTTAATCACGGAGGCATAACCACTGAGGATGGAACCGTCAGAAGGAACACCTACGGTGAAACTGTAGTTCGGTGTTTCGTCGCGGTAGGTCAACGCGTTATAACTCCAGGTGACACCCAGTTGTACCTCACCAGCTTGAATTCTCTGGAGGAGGATATCGCCCTGGTCAATCCGACCGGCTTCTGCCATTTCTGCCCAGAATTCAAATGCGGGGTCCAAATTGTCCATATCACCGCCAAAGGCGTAAGCTGTGGCGAGGACGTTAGCCTGTCCGGTAGCACCGCCGATGACATCGCCAATGGTGATCTTGTAGGTGCCATTGCGGACATCTGCCCATGAGGTTGGGGCGGGATCGTCGGTGATATCATCGTTATAAATAAAGGTGGTCACGCCGGTGTAGGCAATCATCCACAGACCATCCTCTGCTTTAGCCCAATCAGGAACCGCATCCCAGTGGGTCGTCTTATAACCCTGAACCAGACCTCTTTCGATGGCTTCTGCAGTAAAGCCGAGCCCGATATCGCCGATGTCCTTGGTCGGGGAATCTTTCTCATTTTCGAACATGTTAAGTTCTTCTGCTGAGCTCATATCGGTATCAGCGTGGGTGATGCCATAGGTGGCAGTGAGTTCTTGCCAGGTCTCACCCCAGTTTGCCCAGGAGTCAGGCATCCCGACGGATTCGACATGGCCTTCTTCTTTTGCCTTCTCGATGATTTCTTCGAGTGAATAGTTATTCAAGTTGACTTCTTCAGTTCCGGCTTCTGGAGCTCCGCAGCTGACCAGAAGCACAGAAAACATGGCGACTAACATAATAAAACTGATTAACTGGTTTTTCTTCATTCTAATCCTTCCTTTTTTAATTGTGGTGTTGGGATTTAATCCCAGATTATAGATCAATTCTTTCTTCCTCAAACTTCGAAAAACTCTGTATTTTGAAGTAAAAATTTTACGAGTGCAGTCTGAGGGACAACATCGCGCACCTATCGCAGCCCTCGACCTGAAGATCATGATTGAAGCCTGTTTCATCGCTGCGATCGAGTAGATTTGGTCAGCGAGAGCCTCAGGACAGGGAAATTGGTCACTGCTCTCATGATGCGCTTTTGGTAATATGATGCTCTATTTAATGCGTTTATATCCTCCTTTCCTCTTATTTGCACTATCATGGTTGATGCTTATCAGCAAATCCAAGATAAAAATCAATGAGCAAAAAGATCTTCAGGATAAAGCCTTAACAGTCGTACATCCGTGGATCAAGCACCATCAACTGCGCATTGATTTTCTTCTCCGTCATAGAATCCATAGGCTGGAGAACAATGCAAGAGAAATCTTTGGTTGAGTGAATTATACAGGAAAATGATGATTTGTGATAGGTTTTTAGAATGGCATAAGAAAGCGACTGATACCGTTATATGGTATGTGGTGTGAAACGTCAAACGAGAGAACGAAGGCTGGCTCTACCTGGTGGAAAGAGATGTGAGACATGGGCTTAACAAGCCTGATGGTGTCTGGTATAATTCTCGTCGCTTATAAATCAGGCGATGGAGAGGTAGCATAGTCCGGCCTAATGCGCGCGCCTGGAGAGCGCGTGTACCCTTTGGGTACCGTGGGTTCGAATCCCACCCTCTCCGCCAAAAATTACCGCCCAATAAAATGGGCGGTTTGTTATTTTATGCGAGTGCCAATGAGTATTTTTGGTTCGAATCCACACGCCCTGCGAGAGCGCTTCGCAGCCCTCTCCGCTGGGAAGATGACCACTCGGTTAAGTACCGGGTGGTTCTGATTCAAATAGAACTTTAGCATATCCTAAAGTGTATTGATGGGTTCGAATCCACACGCCCGAAGGGAGCGCTTCGCAGCCCTCTCCGCTGAGAAGATAACCACTCGGTTAAGTACCGGGTGGTTCTGATTTAAATAGAACTTTATCAAATCCCAAAAGGTATTGATGGGTTCAAATCCACATGCCCAAAGGGAGCACTTAACAATCTTCTCCACTCAATTAGAAACGCCCAGATAAAATACTGAGATTTTTGTTTTAGCAGTTTTTTCATTAGGTATAACAAGTACAAATCTAACCTTCTTATATGATGTCCTGATGTCCTTCCAGCTCTCGTCTTTTTAACAAGGATTACCATTTATGTGATTTATCCCTAAGGTATGAGCAGAATAATTATAATTGTCCAGCATAAGATCGCAAGGTGCTACTTGCTCGACACTTGTTAAGTTATTGTCAGATATCGAGAATGAATTTTCATTTCTACTGTTATTTATCAAATTAACGCTTTTTGC
>CAZWDG010000045.1:8780-9262 GCA_964633075.1 uncultured Candidatus Brevefilum sp. | reverse complement strand
GTCAATCGTTATTGGTTTTTCTGTGCCAACGATGATGATGCGTTGGATGCCCTTCAGCCAGGTGGAGGAATGCACCGATTCGGTAACAAATCGAATCCCGTCAACATATGGCACCAGGAAAGCGGTCTCATCAATATATTTTGACTCGATTGTGGTCAATCCCCCATCATTGGTGATAAAGGTGACGGATTCGAATCTGTTGACATCATGTAATTCAAGAAATTCTGATAATGTAATGTGGGTTCCAAGGTTTTCCTGATCAGGCAAAATTTGGTTGATTCGGACAAAGGATGGATCAGGGACATCACCTGTCAATTCAACAATTTCGGAGAAGGGCACATTAGCCAATTCAACTGCACCATGATCATCATGGCAGGTCTCACAGGAATGAAAATCGACTGCATCGTGGCATTCGCCGCACTCATTCATCACCTCGCCCTCATGCCATAACACGCCTAAGCCATATGTCTTCAATAGTTGAA
>CAZWDG010000045.1:0-8770 GCA_964633075.1 uncultured Candidatus Brevefilum sp. | reverse complement strand
GGCATTGGTTTGGTGATCAAAACAAGGGCGATCAGACCACCCAACAAAATAACGATAAAAATAATCAAAAAGATAACTAAGGACTTGCGTGGTTTTTTGTTCATAAAGATCTCCAAAAATTCAGAATCAACAAAGTTGCAAAGAAAAGAACCATGCCCAGGGTAACCAGGATATCCAGGTGAGATGCAGATGACCGTCGGCGAAAGGTCCGAGAAGCTTGTTTGCCAAAGCCGCGCCCCTCCATACTGAAAACGAGTTTATCTGCCCGACGTAAGGCGCTGATCAAAAGGGGGGTCAGGAATTGTCTCACGACGAGAAGCAGTTTCTTGATATTTCCTCGATCGTATTGAATCCCCCGAACGAGTTGCGCGTAGTAAATTGTTCTACCTTCATCCTCCAGAATAGGAGCTAATCGCAACGCGGTCACCAGCATGAAGCCATAACGGTAAGGGATACCGAGCTTCATCAAGGCATAGGCTAATTGATTTGGTTCTGTGGTTAGGATGAAAATATAACTCAGGAACACAATGGATAAAAAACGTCCGCTGAAGCGAAGCCCACTATCGAGACCCCCTGAGGTGATTCTGAAATGGGGCATAGCGGGTTCAAATAAGGTCTTCCCGGTCTTATCAAAAAGAAGGTAGAGGAGGAGCAGCAGTAAACCGGTGATGATGACCAATCGAAAGCCTCGAACACGCCAAATTGTGGGATGAATTAGGAGTAGTATGAGTAGAAAAACACCCGTGATCACCCACAGTAAATAACCAGTCGTGAGGACGAAGATCAATATTGTTCCAAGGAAAAGCCAACTCAGTTTGGTGATCGGGTAAAGGCGGTGGAGAATGGTCTCACCTTGCTGATATGCGAGCTTAAGCATATGATTTCTCCACGATAGTTGAGGGTAAGAACGTGTCATAACCAAGCTGGGCTAATTCCTCAAATGCCTTTGATGTGGGTGAATCAACAAGAATACGACCTTGATCCAGAAATATCACCCGGTTACAATAGGCTTGCGTGAGATCGGGGTGATGATTCACCAGCATAACAGTATGTCCGGATTTCGTATAGTCGAGCAATGTTGACATCCACAACTGGGCATTTTCAAGGTCCTGACCAATTAACAATTCATCAATCAACACTAACTGAGGATCATGGATTATTGCTGCAATCAAATTCAGACGGCGTTTTTCACCATAACTCAGCCGTTGGGGATGGTCTTCTATCCGACCAATTAGCCCCATTAAGTCAAGATATACTTTTGTCTTTGATTGCGTTTCCTTGTCAAGAATATTCAAATTTTCTGCTGTAAATGTGGCTTCATCCCAAACGGATTGGGTAAAAAGCTGATGGTCAGGATTTTGAAAGATATAGCCTATCTTACTGACCAGTGCAGAGGTTTTTATTTTGGCTTGATCCTCATCAAGAATCAGGCGGTAGCCAGATTGAATGGCGTTGAACCCAATAATTGTTTCCAACAGGGTGGTCTTACCGCTGCCGTTTGGACCCATTAATGCGACAAATTCTCCTGACCCTAAGCGCAAGTCTATCTGATCCAAAACCGTCCTACCGCCTAACATCACATTGACCTGGGATAATTTCACTAAGATGTCAGATCCTTGCGTGGTTTGCTTCGTTTGGGAAAGAGATTGATTTTCCCTCAAAGGTAAAGATATTTGTGGTATCTGGTCGGGAGGCAATGGTCTAATTTCCCCAGCATCGAGTTCATAGATTTCTGGATTCATTGGAAGCAACTGGGATAACTTGTGCTCGATAATGATGATGGTTAAATCCCGCTTTTGACGAATTTGGTAGAGCGTTTCAAAAACATGCTTGGTCGCGATAGGATCCAAATTTGAGGTGGGTTCATCAAGGATCAGGACATCAGGCTTTAGGGCTAATAGTGATGCAATCGCAATTTTTTGTTTTTCTCCACCTGAAAGGGTCGCTAATTCTCGTTCTTTCAGGTCGAGTCCTTTAACAATTTCTAATGCTTCATCAATCCGCCGATCAATCGTATCGGGATCAACACAATTGTTCTCTAAGCCAAAAGCAACCTCATCCTGAACTGTCAGCGTACAAAACTGATCCTCAGGATTTTGCTGAACATAGGCAACGCGTTCGCTTGCTAGGTAGATCGGTAATTCATTCATTAGGGTGCCATCCACCAGGATTTCCCCAGTGTAATCAGGTGACTCATCTTGAAACAGGAATCCTGCCAGCGCTTTACCGAGTGTGGATTTGCCGCTGCCGGATTTGCCAATGATGACGACAAAAGCACCCTGATCAACGGACAGGTCGATATTGCGCAACACGGGCGCTGATTCACCCGGATAGGTGTAAGAAAATTGATGGATCTTTACGAAAGCCATTTTTTACTTGATCACTATTTCCGTTAAAGGATAGAGTCTTACTTCCCCGGACATTTCAGCCAGTGTAAAAGCAATTCCCTCATCCTCAATGATGGTGAAAATACGCAGGTTATCCACACCGTCAATTTCTGACCAGTTCATCTCGATGGTTTCTGCATCAGAGCGGAAAATAATCCTTTCAGGCTGCTCATCATCGACATAGGCAGCAACGATTTTCCAAACAGGGACACCTTGTAGTTTCTGAGATCCGCCTGGCAAGGCGATCTGAGTGCTATCCATCTCTCCCAACCAATCATCGGGTTCAAATTTCAAGAGATCACCTTCAGGGTTGATGATTTTAAGACCTTCAGAAGCGATAACAGTCAATTTAGAGACATTTCGAATCCAGGCTTTACTGCTTACTGGTCCGACAACATCATAGGATGCATTCTGCCCTTTTCCGCCTTCAACCAATAAAATATTCTCATTTTGGAATAATTCCTCAAAGCTTAGTAAGAACGCGTAACCGTCTGTGGCTTCTATCAGGAGTGTGTCCGCGTTTGATTTAGGATCAGCGGAGTCAATAATCTGCAGCAACGGATAACCACGATACTCAGTTAATGTTCCCCGATAATCCATTTGTTTAGTCACCTTTTCAATCTTGAAATTTTGGCTTGAAAATTCATAAGCATTTTCTACCGCGCCAGAAATTTGAATCCCTTGTGGACCTTTCAGATTGATGCGGAGGAAAATTGCTAATAAGATTGCTAAAAATAGGACACCCAATAAGAACCACCAGCCAAACTTGCTTTTTTGGAGAGGGCGTTCGGATATTTTTACGACACCAGCTTTTGCCAAGGCATTAACTAAAAAGAACGGAATAAATCCGGCAAAGATCAGGCCAGATACCAGCGCAACCAAGAACAAGATCAAGATAGCACTCAGCCCAAGGATGTTCTGGGGAATTGTTGCGAATAATTGAAAGACAAGGACATTAGGAGCTGTCCCTAATCCACCACCAATGAAATAAGGAAGGAGTTGCTGTTTGTTATGGAAGAGTAAGAAACCAAAATCCACCAACAGCCCCGCGACCAGATCGACAAGTAAAATGATGACTCCATGACTGTTCCCACTCATTAATTCGACTGCCCCCTTCAGAATACCTGTCAGAGTGCCAGCGCCAGGCTTACTGATGATTCCCATTGCTAAAACAATCCAAATGACATGCAGACCAGCTGCCCACTGGGTCGCCCCTGGAAAACCCAGTGCGGCTTGGACAGCATCACTGATGGTGTTCACATAAGTGCTGGCGACACCTCCCAAGGCGGAAAGAACCGCCATAATGAGGAGATCTCGGGTTGAGAAATAAAGCGGATTGGTGTGTGTGTTTTTAATCGACAAGAAAAAAGCTCCTTCTTATTGGAAAGGAGCGCAAAACATCAAATCGACTTCATTACGAGATCGATTAGGAACACGCATCTCCTTTCCAAACACGGGAGGCAAGAAGGTTTCCCATCTTACCCTATCGGTCTGTAATCCATGGCAATGCTGTAGGAAACCAGACTCGAAGATGTTGATTATTAAACTTAGAATTAATTTTAGCATAGCAAACTGATCCGTGAAGGTGAGGAAAATCACACAAAAGTCGTGAATATTCTAAACTTTTTCATCTAAGAAATAAAAGAGATGCTCTCGCCTTTGAGAGCATCTCAGTTCTGGTGGTTAATAAAAGATTTTCAGGAGATTTCAGGTATAAACCACAAAATTATCGGGAGGTTGTAAATTTGACCAATTTACCCTTCTTATTGAAAGTCATCCGGGCGAAATGATGATGGGTTGTATGCTGATTTTGATCGATAGATTTCTGTAATGTGACAATATATCTCTCAGAATTTCCATTGTCAAATGCTTTTCCATCACCTGCGGATATTGTCTTATTGACACGCATCTGAGCGTTGTTGAGTCCAGGTAAGTATTTCTCCACGATTTTCTTGACCTGTGTATTCACATCCTTCGGCATCTGAGTGCTGCCATCATAGGGTTCCATATCCGAATCACTGATTGTTCTGAGTTTGGGCGATGTAATCCTGAAAATTGGTTTGGGCATGGCGTTTAAATTATCGTGGACAGCAAGAGGGTCCCCATACAAGACAAAGGACAACAGCGTTTTTTGGTCCTCCCCATCCAGGAAACCCTGAACTCGTGTCATCTCTTCTGCTAGATTAAGTTTAGCTTGCATTAATGCATATCCAGCGGGTTGTCCTTCCAGGATTTTCTGCCAGAATGTGTCTGCAAGATAATCTGCTGCGATCAAAGGTAAGGTGACGGCACCATAAGCAATGCAGGTTGAGCCGACGAAGGTCGACGTACCAGAATCGACAAACTTGAGGGAAAGCGCTTCTTCGCAATGCTTTTCAAGGACATTGGCTCCATAACAGGCTTCAGTAAAAATCAAATTGGGTGCGAGTGATTTTTCATTAAACATGGTTGGACTCAGAGCAAGGGGGTAATCAGGGGCACTTGATGCAGAGGTAAAGTCCTTTTGTCCATACCAGTTGGGGCCGTCCTTGACGCCGTGTAAGTTAAAATAACCAATACGATGTCCGTTTCCATTATTAAGGATCAAGGTGGTTGCATCAAGCGGAGGGGATAATTTGAGGTCCTTCGCATTTCCCACAGTCTTATAGACTCTACGGGAAGCTTCCTGCCAAATTTCAGCGGAATATCCAAGGCTTTGTTTTTGGGAGATGTTCTGACCAAAATTGGCGATCAATCCCAAAAGCCAACTAAATAAACTTCCCAGGTTGCGTAAGCCGGATTTGGCGAATTTTGACCGTTTCTGATATTGATAGGTTAATTGCCTGATCTGGGTAAGAAGTAATCCAGAATCGGACCCGGTTTCACCTGGTAAACGCCCAACAGGCCATTGCGGAATGAAATAATTTTCATCGATCGTCGCATAGGGATTGTCAGAAGGAACGTCGAGATCATTATCGTAAGTTGGGTTAGGGAGATGATGGAAGGGTATGATCTCGGGTCCGCCGACGATGAGCAAAGCGCCAATCATTTCACCTTGCTTTGCTAAAGTTTGGTCGAGGTCTGCAAGTGAGAGTTTCACCTGCCAGGCATCGGTTGCTATGATTGGTTTCAGCCCTAACTGAGACATCTGTCCAGGATCGTCGGGATAGAAGAGCAAAGCATTCCAATCAGGGAGTTTTTGAATTAGGCTGATCAAATTCTTTAACAGCTCATCAACGATGGAAAATGTATTGGGTCCATACAAGGATTCGAGCTGTTTTTTGGATGTCATGATCACATAAACGGGGAAGCGGTTGTCTGAACGTTCAAGATCGGTATTCTTCAACCGTTTGGCCAGCTTTGAAAAAGCTTTCTGTATTTCTTCTAAATCTTCTTCAGTGGCGAAATGCGTATCGGATAATTTCGTTTCTTCGGCACCTAAAGAGTCACCATTCGAGGTGTTTAAAATGTGGGTTGAATCCTTTGCAACATGAATTTCACGAGTTTCTTGAGTGCTTTGCTTCTTAATCGCATTTGTCATCGAGCCAACTTTAAATTCAGGCTGGTCGATTTCGCCGCTTTCTAGCTGATTCCACCCCAGATAAGCGCTTATTGAGGCTGGTATTGGCAGATCAAAATAGATTTCTAGCTGATCCGGCCAGAGTTTTAGGAACCGGTGTTGGCTTCCCATGAGCCTTATGATCACCTGACCAGCACTGTCATGGGCAGCAACATAATGCAACCGCTCAACTCCTGCCGATTCTTTCCCCTGATCAATTTCAGATATGGCTTTGATAATATTGATTTGCAGACACTTCGACCATTTTTGATAGTAGATCTCGCTCAGATTTTCAAGCATTTCCTTATTTTCCATTTTGTGAGCTGTCTGCAAATGGAGAATCGCAGGAAGTGGCGATGGAGGGTTCCAAAGGAGGGATTGATGAATAAAGGCGTTGGCTTGATCAAAATTCCCTTGAGAATATGCGCTTCGAGCCTTCCATAATGGGCTGAGCCAATGATCGTCTGAGAAGGCTGGCTGACCATCCTTTCTTAAATACTTTACAATTGCCTCATAAAAGGTTCGTTGTTCTGCTGATGGAGACAGTGTACTTAGGGTTTTTACAGGTTCGATGAAGAGAGGATCTTGTTCAATCAAAGCTTCAAGTAATGGAACTGCCTGTGTTTGGTTGTCGAGGTTTATTTGGGCTAATGCTTGATAATATTGCACATAAAGATCTCCCTGGTAGTTGACCAACCATAACATAGCAGCTTGTTTTGCAAATTGGTATTCTTCACATTCATTGGCTGCATTCAACAGCATTAAAAAACGGTAGCGATCCAAGGTTTGAAGGCTATCTATTGGCGGGGTTATATATGACATTGTTAATTCACCTCACGTAAATTGTTGATAAGGTTAAGTGCTGTAACAACACCCAGTTGTCGGATGATGTTTGGATCATCTGGTGAATACCTCTTTGCTTGTTTGAACATCATTTCAGCGTTTGAGTAATCCTTGCATTCTTTGAGGGCCATTCCGGCGTAAAAATATGGTCGGGGATCTGAGGCATTCATCTGTGCCCCCTTTTGGAAGATTCTGATCGCCTCCTCCATGTTTCGCCTTTCCTGATAGGTTTTTCCCAGTTCAAGATATGCCTCAACAAGATTGGGATCGAAGTTGATCGCATCCGACAGGTGGGCAATGGCCTGATCGAGTTGCCCACTCTTTCTTTGAAGGCGACCGAGCATCAAATGTACTTCAGCTTGCTCAGGAAGGATTTTTAAGACGGTTTGGGCTGTTTCGGTGGCTTCTTTCAAGCGATTGGTTTGAATCAGCCAATCAGTAAGATGGGTAAGAACGTCTGGGTTTTCTGGGTTGTTGTGCGCCAGGTGGATCAAGTCTGGAAGAACAGCTTCAACGCCTTCTCGGTCTTTCCTGATTTTCAAGCTTTCCAATGCAATGAGAGAGTTTTTAGGATTTTGTCTTTGTGCATTGGCTAACAGTTCCAACGCTTGGTCGAATTTGCCCTGGCTGGCTTGCGCTTTTGTTAGAAGAATCAGTGCCTGGAGATTATTCTCATCCTTACTAATGATCTTTTGTGCCTTCTCTTCAGCTTCGAGATATCGTTTTTGCTCTGCCAGGAATATAGCTTCTTGCAAAAGAATATCAAGATTATCAGGTGCTAAGGTGCTGGCTCTTTGAATATTTTGAATTGCTTCGGATACGTTCCCAATTCTTCTGTTCACATCAGCCATCTTGATCCAGATCCCAGGGTTTTTTGATTGATAAGAAGCACTCTTTTCCAGATCTTGTTTGGCATGAAAATAGTCATTCTTGACCAGTTTTATCTCCGCACTTTTTTGCCAAAAGTCCGCATTTTCAGGCTGGAAATGAATGGCTTGTGAAATGTGATGTTCTGCAATATCGGAATTTCCTGTGGTTGCCAACATGTCAGCCATCATTGCATGCCACTCTGGTTCATTCGGCCAGAAACTTATGGCAGTTTTTAAGGAATTTATGGCACTTGAGAGGTCATCTTTCTGTAGCATGGCTAACAATGCATGGGAGATTGGATCAGAGATATCCATTTGTAATGCTTTTTCAACAAATAGGTTGCCATCATTTTTTTGGTTACGCAATGCATAAATGCCGTAGGCTTGTAATACTTGAGGATTCTCTGGGTAAGCAGCCAGGATCTCCTGGACGGAAGCGTCATCATTGCTGCCTAAAATTATTGCCCCAGCTTCCTCTGGGCTTATCAAGCACGGATTCAGGTCCAAACGAAGAGGCCATTTGCCAGTGAAAGCAGATGTGCAACGGGCTTTCAAGCACATGGATTCCTCATCAGATAGATAATCTGCTAAATCATCAATCAGCGACTGGGCAGTGAGGTAGTTATTCTCCGATAATGCATCTTTACCCGGTGCGTGGTTGATCAATTTTATCGCTTCGGCGATTTGCTGTCGTTCAGCACATTTAATCAGCGTTAAAGCATTGCGCCATTTGATCAGAGGTTGATTGCTGAGTTTCCCCCATGCCTGCTGATGGTATTTAAGAGCATCTTGATAATTACCTAAACTTATTGCGGCTTCCGCAATGTCATTTAGAATCATTATTTCTCTGAAGGTATCTTCAAGATTGAAAGAAGACTGGGAGGGGGTCTGATTCAGATAAGCATTTTGTGCTTTGGTGAGGTGAGTTTCCGCTTTTTCAAATTTACCAAGATGTGCCTCAATCTGACTGAGAATGGCGAGACATCGAGGATCGTTTCTATCCACATTGGAAATTTCTTCATACAAGCGTATGGCACGCTCAGGGTCACTTTTCATCAGGTAAATTTCAGCATTTGAACAAAGAAAATCAATGTAGGATTGCTCATAAATGCCATTATCGGAGGCTGTTGTAG
>CAZWDG010000044.1:0-9449 GCA_964633075.1 uncultured Candidatus Brevefilum sp. | reverse complement strand
TCACTTTGGGCGCGGGGATAAAATCAAGGCGGATGGGGCAGCAGTGGACGCCATCCGGGTGCTGATCAACGAGATCGATATGGACGGTCAGATTATCATTGGTGAGGGTGAAAAGGATGAAGCCCCCATGCTTTATAATGGCGAAATGGTGGGCAACGGGGAACCGCCTGCGCTTGATATCGCCATTGATCCTGTGGAGGGTACAACCCTGGTAGCCAAAGGGATGCCGAATGCCATCAGCACGATCGCGGCTGCACCGCGCGGCACAATGTACAACCCCGGCCCCCTTTTTTATATGTCGAAGCTGGCGGTCGGTCCGGAGGCGCGTGATGTGATTGATATTGAGGCGCCGATTAAGGACAACCTGGAAAAGATCAGTAAGGCAAAGGGCATGGATGTGGGCGAGCTGACCGTGGTCATCCTGGATCGCCCCAGGCACGAAGCCTTGATTCAAGAGGTGCGAGCGTGTGGGGCAAGGATTCGTTTGATCCCTGATGGGGATGTGGCTGGTGCTTTAATGGCTGCCTGGCCTGGCACGGGGATTGATGTTTTGATGGGGATTGGTGGCACCCCAGAGGCGGTATTAGCTGCTTGTGGGCTACGAGCCATGCGGGGGACGATTCAGTGCATGCTTTGGCCTCGGGATGAAGAGGATTGTATCAGGGCGCAAGAGGCTGGTTATAATTTATCACGGGTGTTGACCCTGGATGACCTGGTGTCCTCCGAAGACACTTTTTTTGTGGCAACAGGCATCTCCGATGGTCCTTTATTGGATGGTGTCAGCTATTCAGAAGGGTTTGCCCACACCCACAGCCTGGTGGCGCGCGGGCTGACCTGTACTGTGCGGGAAATCGCTGCCCATCATCACCTGGAAACGCTGAGTAAGATCAGTGCCATTGCCTACTAAATTTCACTCAAGATCGGCATGGGTTGATGAAAATATGAAAATTAATGGGGGTTAACACCATTCTAAGACACCTCGATTATAGTTAAACAAAAAAACAATTAGAGATGGAGGTACCGATGTCCTTAGCGGACGATTCAAGTAAATTTCTTGATTATTTGGAAAATTGGTTAGCATCATTATCATCGATTCCATTCGCACAGGCTATCCTCAAGCCTGAGAAATCCGCCATTATCTCGATTGATGTGATCAACGCTTTCTTATATAAAGGACCGCTTGCCAGTCCCAGGGTGGAAGTTATTGGCAGACCGATTACCGATTTAATGAGCGGTGCCTGGGACCGAGGTCTGCGCGACATTTTGTTGGTGCAGGAAGGGCATAGCGCAGAGTCTTTGGAATTTGAGGCTTATGGTGAGCATGCTGTGCTGGGCACCCGCCAAGCCGAGGCCATTGATTTGATCAAGAACCTGCCATTCTATGGGGAGATGACCACGGTTTATAAGGATTCCATCCATCCCGCGCTCAACAATCACTTCGATGCGTGGGTGGAAGAAAGACCCCAGCTGAACACATTTATTGCCGTCGGGGATGTGACCGATCTTTGTACTTATCATTTAGCTACTTATCTACGTTTCAGAGCCAATGCCTATCACAAAAACTGGCGGGTGATCGTCCCCGCTAATTGCACCCAGACCTGGCATTTGTCGGTGGCGGATGCGGCAGGAATCCCAGCGATGCCCCATCATGGCGACCTTTTGCATGCAATCTTTCTGCATCACATGGCTTTGAATGGGATTGAAGTCGTCAAAGAAATTGTTACTGAGTGAACCAATCAGCTTCTTAGCGGATGATTATATCCAAACAATTTTGCTGTTTCCTGAAAGGAATGTTAATATTTCTTAACAGTCGTTTTTCTAGCTTTCGCACTGGGGGTCTTGTGGTATGATTAACGGCTGCACTAATGGCCTTATTAAAGAAAAAAACGGTAATTGTCGAGGTAAGTTGGGCTTCCTGTGGAAATGACACAGCGTTATTTCTGCAGGTATTCCATTTAAAAGAGGAAATGAAAATATGACAGAAATTATTCGAGAAAAACCTGTGACCTTCAGCCTGCCGCGCAGGATCAAACGGCTGGAAGAATTGGCCTTTAATTTGTGGTGGGTGTGGCATCCTGAAGCACAACGTCTTTTTAAAGAGATTGACGAGTTGCTCTGGGAGGAAACATACCATAACCCAGTTGTTTTTTTGCGCGATTGTGAACGCTCTCGGTTGAATGCGGCTACCCAGGATCGCTATTTTTTGGATCAATTTGATCAGGTCATGCGTGAATTTGATCGTTATATGCAAGAAAAGGATACCTGGTTTTCCCGAAACTATTCTGAATTAAAGGATGAATTGATCGGTTATTTTTCTTTCGAATTTGGGCTGCATGAGTCCTTGATGGTTTACGCGGGTGGGTTGGGTGTGTTATCGGGTGATCATCTGAAGGAATCCAGTGACCTGGGCATCCCTCTGGTGGGGGTCGGCTTTGTCTATACCTATGGTTATTTTTCTCAACGCATCGGCGAAGATGGCTGGCAAATGGCGGATAATGCCCCCGTTGACTTTGATACCTTGCCTTTGATCCGATTAATGGATGAAAACGATGAGCCGATCAAGATTGTGATCGATTTGCCTAGTCGCAAGGTTTATGCTCGGATTTACGAGTTGAATGTTGGGCGGGTTAAACTCTACTTGCTTTATACGAATATCCCGGACAATGATCCAAATGACCGCCAATTGACGGACCGGCTTTACATCAGCGATCTTGAGTTGCGGATTTCACAAGAGATCCTCCTTGGTATGGGCGGTGTACGTGCGCTGCGAAAAATGGGTTATGAACCGACCGCCTGGCATATGAACGAAGGGCATTCTGCCTTCCTGACCCTAGAACGGGCTTTGGAATACGTTGACAGTGGTTTGAGCTTTAATGAAGCAGTTGAAAAAATAAAACAAACCAATATTTTCACCACACATACCCCTGTTCCAGCCGGCAATGATGAATTCCCGTTATGGTTGATCGACAAATATTTTTCCCAGGTATGGCCTGATTTGGGTTTGACACGGGAGGATTTCATCGATCTTGCCAAGATCAAGCAGTCCTGGGGGGATGACGCCTTCAGCATGCCGATTCTGGCGTTAAAATTATCTGAATTTCGCAACGCTGTGTCCGAAATGCATGGGAAAGTCGCCCGACAGATGTGGGGCTTTTTATGGCCGGACAAGAAGGAAAACAGCGTGCCCATCACGCATATCACCAATGGTATCCACACCGAATCCTGGCTTGCCCGCCAAATGGGCATCCTTTTCTCGCGTTACCTAGGTTCGGATTGGTCGGATAAGATTGGCGATCTAAGCTTTTGGGAACAGATTGAAAATATCCCGGATGAAGAGCTGTGGTTGGTACGCCGGCATCTCAAGCGCAAGCTGGTGGCTTTTATCATCAGCCGGGGAAGAAGTCAATGGAAAACTGCCCAGGTGCATCCCGTGCAGACGATTGCCAGCGGTGTATTATTAGATCCCTATGCTCTGACCATCGGTTTTGCTCGGCGTTTTGCCACCTATAAGCGCGCCAACCTGGTCTTTTCGGATTATGATCGCTTATTGAAGATCGTCAACAATGAACGTATGCCGGTGCAATTCATTTTTTCTGGGAAAGCGCACCCCGCTGATGAGCCTGCCAAGCAAATGATCCAGGAGGTCTACCGGGCAGTCAAGGATGCGCGGTTTGGTGGTCGTCTGGCGTTTTTGGAAGATTATGATATGAATATTGCCCGATATTTGGTGCAGGGCGTGGATGTCTGGCTGAACACCCCTCGGCGACCACGGGAAGCCTCTGGTACTTCCGGCATGAAAGCCGCCTTGAATGGTGTGCTCAACTTTTCCGTTTTGGATGGTTGGTGGCGTGAGGGATACAATGGTCACAACGGTTGGGCGATTGGTGATGACCTGCCCTCCAACGCTGGTCCTCAGGAGCAGGATCAGGCAGATGCCCTCAGCCTTTACGAGACCCTAGAAAATGAGATTGTGCCCTTGTATTATGAGCAGCGTTCCGCGGATAACCTCCCGGCAGAATGGATTGCCCGTATCAAGGAGAGCATCCGAACGCTGGGTGGGCAGTTCAGTTTGCGCCGTATGCTTCAGGAATATATGACCACAATGTACGAACCGGCAATCTTGAACGGGATTAACGAGCGGAACGGAAAGGAAGAGTCGGAATAAAATGGATCTCTTGCTCTCGCCTACAGCCTGGCTGATCGCCTTTGCCATTTTTGCCGCGCGGACGGTTAATATCGCGCTTGATACCCTTCGATTTATGCTCAGTCTTAGGGGCAAGCGATGGTTGTCCTGGATTTTAGGATTTATCGAATCGGTTCTGTTCGTGTTGATCATCAGTTCTGTGCTGACTAATCTTGAAAACCCCTTAAATATCATTGGATATTCAGCGGGATTTGCCACGGGTAATGTGATTGGAATGGCGATTGAAAAACGCCTGGCCATTGGATACACCCATTTCAGCATCATCAGCCGAAACCGCAACACGGAGATCGCTGATGCTTTACGGAAAGAGGGTTATGGCGTCACAGAGATCCCTGCCAGGGGCAAAGAAAGCAGTTTTATGATGCTCGATTGTCGTGTACGCCGTAAACAGGCGGGTGAGGTGGAAGCGCTGGCATTAAAGGTGGATCCCGAAGCTTTTATCACCGCGGAGGAGATCACCTGGCGTCAGAGCGGCATCTGGCGCCCCTGATGACAGATTAATCCAATGATGAGCTGTGGAAAGACCTTTCACAGCTTTTTTGTTACTACTCAGGTAATCCTGCTGTTGAAGAGTGGGGAGTGTGGTTTGGTGACTCCTCCGCCAAACCACACTCCAAAATTCCCCTGCAGGCTGAGTGATTATGCTTTTCTTATTAGGCTGACCTAATTCTTCAAATATCATAACTTGTCATTTGCCTGACCATCTTTCCTATATGTTGCGTTATACTAATAACAGGCATTGTTCTAAAGGAGGTTTTATGTCTGGAAAATCTGATAAATTTTTTCTTGGCAAGGTCTTTGACCTTGATCAAGGCGAGATGCTGGATGAGTTTGTTTATTACGATCCATCTGACCTGACAACCCATAGCGTGATCACGGGTATGACCGGTTCTGGAAAGACTGGCTTAGGTATCATTATGCTCGAGGAAGCGGCTTTACAGGGCATCCCGGCAATTGTGGTCGACCCTAAGGGTGACCTCACCAACCTGCTGCTACATTTTCCCGAATTACTTCCTAGTGACTTTGAACCATGGGTTGATCAGGACGCTGCGCGACGCGACGGCGTGACCGTGGAGGAAGCTGCGGAAAAAGCGGCTTCACTGTGGAAAAACGGATTGGCTTCCTATGGTTTGGGACAACCGCAACTGGAGGCACTGAGTGGGGCTGTTAAATATGCCGTCTATACACCGGGTTCTGACAGTGGTTTGCCGGTCAGTATTTTGGCCTCATTTTCTGTGCCACCCATCCCCTGGGAGGGTAACAAGGAAATCCTGCGTGATAAAATCTCGAGTACCGTTACAGCTATCCTCGGCCTGGTTGGCTTTAAAGATGTTGACCCACTTCGTTCGAAAGAACACATCCTGCTCTCAAATATCTTTGAAACCGCCTGGCAAGATGGCAAGGACCTTGATTTGGGGACGCTGATTGCTCATGTGCAGTCACCGCCCTTTGATAAGTTGGGTGTCCTCTCTTTGGATCAGTTTTATCCGGAGAAGGAACGCTTTTCACTGGCGATGTTGCTCAACAATTTCTTGGCAGCCCCCGCTTTTCACACGTGGCTCGAGGGTCAACCCTTGGATGTAGGCAAGATTCTATTTACCGGCTCCGGGAAACCGCGTCACAGCGTTTTTTACCTGGCTCATCTTAACGATCAGGAGCGGATGTTCTTTATCACCTTGCTCTACAGCGCAATTGAAATGTGGATGCGCACACAAAAGGGATCGAGTAGCTTGCGTGCTATGGTCTATTTTGACGAAGTCGCTGGGTATCTGCCGCCGATTGCCAATCCACCCAGCAAGAACATCATCCTGAGAATGTTGAAACAGGCACGCGCCTTTGGTGTGGGACTGATTGTAGCAACGCAAAATCCAGTGGATCTGGATTACAAAGCCCTGTCGAATGCCGGTACCTGGATGATCGGCAAGCTGCAGACGGATCAGGATAAATCACGGCTGTTGGATGGTCTGGAAGGTGCCGCGCCGGGGATTAACCGGGCTGATTTTGACCGAATGATCTCCCAGTTGGGGAAACGTATCTTCCTGCTACATAATGTCCATGAGGATGCTCCCCAAGTCTTCAATACCCGCTGGGCGATGAACTATCTGCCTGGTCCGCTCACCCGAACTCAGATCCCAGAGCTCAATGCACTGGTGGATGCCCAATCCCATGTTGGTGCAACTGCCAGGATCATCCCGGACAGTCAGGCTGAAGAAGAACCTGGGGGTAAGATCGGTCAGGATTTGAAACCTGTGCTCTCTGGATCTATTCCGGTGCAATATTTCTCCGAAACTCTAACCCCTTCTGAAGCACTCGCCAAGGCGGGGAAATCGCTTGCTGGTGGGATCACTGAGCCAGAGCTTGTTTATCGGGCTGTGTTGGCTGGTCAAGCCAGGGTGGCTTATCTCGAACGAAAATATAATATCAGCACTGAACAGGTTTACACCGTGAGGATTGATGAGATGGAACGTAAGGGGCTGGTGCGCTGGGAAAACTTTACAACGGGTCCCATCGATCTAAATCAATTATCCGCTTCTCCGCGCGTTGGGGCAACATATGAGGAACTAGACCATCTTGTCGTGACCGATGCAAAATATGTGAGCGATCTTTCTAAGGATTTTGAGGATTGGATCTATCGCACCCAGTCGATGACCATTCGAAAAATTGATGATCTGGGCGTGGTTGCTGGTCCAGATGTATCAGATCAAGAATTTCAAAAAATGTGCGCAGAGGCTGCTGAAGCCCAAAAGAAAGCTGAGATTGAAGCATTCAAGGCAAAACATGAGCAAAATATTGATAAATTAAAGGATCGGTTGAAGAAAGAACAGGCAGAGCTCGACAAAGATAAACAAGAACTCAGCCATCGACGTTTGGAAGAAGGGGGCAAATTGCTGGAGAATGTGTTGGGTCTGGTCTCCGGGCGCAGGCGGAGTGTCAGCACTTCGTTGACCAAGCGCCGCCTGACCAGCAATGCTAAGGCGGATGTTGAAGAAAGCGAAAAGGCGATCAAAGATCTGGAAGAGGAGATTTTGAAAATGGAAGCGTCGCTTGCAGAGGAGATTGATGCAATCTCCAAGCGTTGGGAAGATGCTCCCGGTGAGGTGGTCGAAGAACCTGTTGCCCCCATCAAGAAAAATATCTTCATCGAGCTTTTTGGTGTGGTATGGCTGCCCTACTATGCTTTTAAGGAGGGAGAGCGCTGGGTGACCGTTTCCGCCTTCGAGTGGTAAGGAAGGCAGTTAGGGACCTGCAACAATCTAATTAATCTCGGCATCCTTTTTCGCCCGGCAGAAATTATTGAGCGGGTCAAGGATGCCTTTTATTTGGGAGATGTCTTGATCCTAATGTCCAAGATAAGGTGCGCCTTTCTATTTAATAATTGTTACTACTCAGGCAATCCTGCTGCTGAAGATTGGGGGGTGTGGTTTGGCAGCGGAGCCGCCAAACCACACCCCCCAATTCCCGTGCAGGCTGAGCAGTTACTAATAATTATCTTATAGAATTGGTGTACATTTAAAAGTGGAAAGATAAATCAAACCGTATCATAAGGAGTGAACATGGCAAAACGAACAGCAAAATCAATTTGGCAAGGCGATTTAAAGAGCGGTAACGGTGTCCTTTCAGTGGGTAGCGGTGCATTTACCGGCAAGTATTCTTTTTCATCTCGCTTTGAAGAGGGGGTGGGCACCAACCCCGAAGAATTGGTTGGAGCGGCGCATGCTGGTTGCTTCTCAATGGCACTGAGCGCGGATTTGAGCAAGGATGGCTACCAGGTGGATGAAATTGAGACAGAGGCGATTGTCTCCCTTGAAAAAGGGGCGGAGGGTTTTGGAATCACGAAGATCAAGTTGGTCACCAAAGCCAGGGTGCAGGATATCAGCATGGAGGAATTTGCGAAATACGCTTCCAATGCCAAAAAGAATTGTCCTGTCTCAAAAGCCTTGGCTGCCGTTGACATTTATTTAGAGGCACATCTCTTAAAATAGACCCCCTGGAACAATGGATTAGAAAAGACGCTCAACGAGCGTCTTTTTTGATGAGGTTTTGGCTTGATGAGATTAACTTAGTGGGCGGATAGCTAAACCAAACCGAATTTGTAATTATTATGTGCCTGGAGGTATAACGCGGTACACAGTGCCTGTGTCTCCATTGGGGCCAGAACGCAGGGAGGTGAGAACGTAGATTTCACCCAGCGTGTCCTGCCCGAGTGCCAGCAGATATTCATTCAAATCAGCCCCACCACGGGTTGCGATCCCAATTGCTTCAAAGTCCCACAAGCCCTGTTCTGGGCGTGTGGCCACAAATAAGCCCCCCTGGGGAGCTGTAAAGCTGCGACTCCATTGCCCGAAGACATAGCGTCCATCCCAGGCTGGTAGGCTTTCGCCGCGATAGACCACGCCGCCAACAATGGAGGTTCCAAGTCCGCCCTCAGGATGGCTGGCATTGGGGAACTCGATAATTGGATCGATCAGTGGGTGTCCTTCAGGGTCCTCGCGCGGGCAATCTGTGATAGCATTGGGCGTTCTGGGGTTGGCAGCGCTGAAACAATGGGTCCCCTCGCGCACGTTCCATCCGTAATTGCCGCCCGCTTCAACAATCGAAACCTCCTCCCAAAGAGACTGACCAGCGTCGCCGAGGAACAGCTCATGGGTTCCCCCGGGGTCGAAGGCCATGCGGTAGGGGTTACGAAAACCGAATGCCCAGATCTCAGGATAGGTTTGACTTATCTTGGGATTATCCTCCGGGATTGAATAGGGATCGCCTTGATTGATGTCAATTCTCAGAATACTCCCCAGCATGGTCTCCTCTAGGTCTTGTCCATTTCCCCCCGGGTTGACCTCATACCAATCCTCAGCATGTCCTACCCCAACATCGTGGGCAGCTCCGCCATCCCCCAGGGGAATGTATAAATAGCCATCCGGTCCGAAAGCAATCGCGCCCGAATTATGGTTGGATTGGGGTTGGTCAATTTGCAGGATCACTCTTTCTGAGTTTGGATCAGCAATGTCAGGATCTGAGGGGGAAAGAGTGAATTCGGAGAGGATGCTGGTATGGTCCCACCCTGGAGGTCCTCCAGGTCGTAACGGCGCGCTGTAATAGACGTAGAAGCGACCATTGTTCGCGAAATCTGGATGTAAGGCCAGCCCCAGCAAGCCGCGTTCATCATATCTTTCATTCAATTGGACCATTCTTGATCGAAGATCCAGGAAAGGGATTTCAAAGAGCATGTCTGCGATGTTAATCACGC